>CALMEC010000254.1 GCA_937862675.1 uncultured Actinomycetes bacterium | reverse complement strand
GGTTTTTTGATCAGCACGCCCATGGCCTCGACGAGGCGCGGGAAATCCTCCGGCTTCGGCGCGATCGCCACGTAGGACTGGTACATCGGCGTGTCCTTCATCATCGCCGCCATCTCCGCGCCGAGATGAGCCTGCTGGGCGAGGATCTCGGGATAGAAGCCGTCGCGGGCCATGAGACCTGAAGCCAGGACGAGGCGGCGGACTTTGTGCGGGTGCTGGAGGGCAAGCTGGAAGCCGACGCCGCCGCCCATGGAATAGCCGAGCACGTCGGCCTGCTTGATGCCGAGGCTGTCCAGGATCGTCGCCATGTCGCGGCCCATGGCGTCGAGCTCGATCGGCCGATTGCCGAGCTCCGTGCGGCCATGGCCGTGGAGGTCTACGCCGATCACCCGCCGCTTCTCGGCGAGCATCGGCAGGATCGGGGGGAACATGCCGGCGGAGCCGAGGCCGCCATGAAGGAGGAGCAGCGGCTCGCCGGAGCCGTGGATCTCGTAGTAGTAGCGGATGCCACCGGCTTCGACGTGGACGACGCGATCGCCTATGTGAAGCGGAACAAGGTGCTAGAGGGGTACGTGCACGGCGAGCGAATCCCGAACGAAGACCTGCTCACGCTCGACGTCGACGTGCTCCTCCCGGCCGCGCTGGAGAATGTCATCACGACGAAGAACGCGATGAGCGCGATGACCACGAGGCCGGCGACGAGCAGTGAGAGCACGCCCGCGAGGACGGGGAGCGCGATGATCATGGCCTGCGCGAACCCCACGATGAACACGACATCGCGCAGCAGCGGGTTGGTGACACGCCCGCCGAGGGCGATGCACGCGGCGAGCACCGCACCGACGAGGAGTATGGCGAGGATCCGCGAGGGCTGGAAGATGAGGTAGGCCAGGAACTCGGCGAACGCAAGACCGGCGGCGACGGCCAAGCGACGGCCGCGCAGCCAGCGCCGGATGCGCCCCTCGGGCGTCGTCGGGATCTCCTCGATGGTGATGACGGGAAGATTCATCTGAACCCATTGTACTGCCATCGGTGCCGCATCCCCGGCTGACCGGTCATGCCGGTGGACGGATCCCGAGCGACGATCCCCGCGCCGTCGCCGGCGGCGACCCGATCAGGGGACCGCCAGCGGCCGGACGACCGCGGTGGTGGTCCCGGTGAAGGCGCCCTGTGCCCGGCGGGCGGCGCCGGCATCCGGGAAGAAGCCGGCCATGGCCGTGCCGCTGCCGCACAGCAGGGTCTGCCGGGCGCCCGCGTCCCGCAGCGCGGCGTCCAGATCGGCCAGCGCGGCGTGACAGCGGAGCGCGGCCGGCCAGAGGTCGTTGCGCAGGATCCCGGGGAACGACGGCGGATCCGCGGGATCCGTGTCCGGCGGGACCGGAAGCTCGTCGAAGGCCCGGTAGACGTCACGTGTGGAGAGACCCACGGCGGGAACGACGATCAGTGCGTGGAACTCCGGCGCCGTGGCCGGGCGGAGCACCTCACCGCGGCCCGCCGCCCACTGTGCGCCGGCACGGATGAAGAAGGGGACGTCGCTGCCGACACGTGCGGCGACCTCCTCCAGCTCGTCCGGCGACAGGCCCAGACCGAACACGGTGTCGGCCAGGATGAGCGTGGAGGCCGCGTCGCTGGACCCTCCGCCGAGGCCGGCCTGGGCCGGTATCCGCTTCGTGATGTGCACGGCGCACGGCAGCGCCCTCCCCACGCGTTCCTCCAGCCGGTCGAGCGCGTGCCACGCCAGGTTCTCCTGCGGCGCGATCCCCGGGCACTCCACCGAACGCCGCGGGGATCGCTTCAGCTCGACGGTGTCGGAGAGACCGTCGAGCGCGACCATCAGCGACCGGAGCGGGTGATAGCCGTCAGGACGACGGGCTCCCACGGCCAGGTGGAGATTGATCTTCGCCGGAGCCGGACGCCGCGCCGCGGACGGTGACGTCTCCACCGGGTGGGGTGCCTCTACCGCGGGAGGGGGGACGGGACGGCCGGCGAGTCGTCCAGCACCGAGATGACGCGCTGGCTGACGGCCTCCGGCGAGAGCCCGGCCTCGTCCAGCAGCCGGTCCCGTTTGCCGTGGTCGATGAAGCGGTCCGGGACGCCGAGCGTCAGCACCGGGGGGGCCACGTCCTGCAGCGCCTCCAGCACGGCCGCGCCGAAACCCGCCATCTGGGCGTGGTCCTCCACGGTGACGACCAGATCGTGACGGGCGGCCAGATCGCGCATGAGCGTCGCATCCAGCGGCTTGCAGAAGCGGGCGTTGACGACGGTGGGCGCCACGCCGACGGTGTCCTCGATCACGACCGCGGCCTCCCGCGCGATCTGAGTGCCGTGTCCGTACCCGACGAGGGCCACGCGCTCCCCCTGCGACAGGACCTCGCCGCGTCCGACCTCCAGCCGCACGGCGGTCTGCGGGATCGGCGTGCCCGGACCGGATCCGCGCGGGTAGCGGAGCGCCACCGGCCCGTCGATGGTGAGGGAGGTGTGCAGCATGTGCACCAGCTCGGCCTCGTCCATCGGGGCCATGATCGTCATGTTCGGGATGGCGCGGAGGTAGGCCAGGTCGAACACGCCGTGATGGGTGGGACCGTCGTCGCCCACCAGCCCGCCGCGGTCGATCGCGAAGACGACCGGGAGGTTCTGGAGCGCGACGTCGTGCACGATGGGGTCGAACGCCCGCTGCAGGAACGTGGAGTAGATCGCGCAGACCGGGCGCTTCCCGGCCAGGGCGAGACCGCAGGCGAACACCACGCCGTGCTGCTCGGCGATGCCGACGTCGTAGGTGCGCTCCGGGAAGCGGTCCTTCATGTGGTTGAGCCCGGTCCCCTTGAGCATCGCGGCCGTGATGGCCACCACGCGGGGATCGGCCTCGGCCTCGCGGACCAGCGCACGCCCGAAGACCTCCGTGTACGCCGGCGGCGGCGGCGTGGCCGGCTTGCGGGCGCTTCCGCACGCCGGATCGAACGGCGAGGCACCGTGCATGTTCTCGACGTCGGCCTCCGCCGGGTCGTAGCCCTTGCCCTTGTTCGTCTTCGCATGCACCAGGACCGGCCGCCCGCGCTCGATCGCCGCCCGGATCGCGCGTCGCATCTCACCGATGTCGTGACCGTCGATGGGGCCGACGTAGGCGAAGCCGAGCGACTCGAACAGCGCACCGTGCTCGAACCACAGCGCCTTGGTCGCGTCGCGCAGCCGCTCACCGATGAAGTCCCCGCCGGGCAGGCGGCCGAGACCGCGCTCGATCTCCTCACGGACACGGGTGACCTTGGTGTCGACCCGCGCGCGCTGGAACAGGCGCGCGAGCGCCCCGACGTTCTCGCCGATGCTCATGCCGTTGTCGTTCAGGACGACCACCATCGGGACACCGAGATGGCCGGCCTGGTTGAGCCCCTCGTAGGCCATGCCGCCCGTCATGGCGCCGTCGCCGATGACGCACGCCACGGACGCCGTCTCACCACGGCTGCGAATGGCCTCGGCCAGACCGACGCCGTAGCTGATCGACGTGGACGCGTGCCCCGCCCCCATGACGTCGTGCTCGCTCTCCTCACGGCGGAGGAACCCGCTCATGCCGCCGTGCTGACGGAGCGTGGCGAACTGCTCGAGCCGGCCCGTGAGCAGCTTGTGGCCGTACGCCTGGTGACCGACGTCCCAGAGGATCTTGTCGTGCGGACTGCGCAGCTCGCAGTGGAGCGCGATCGAGAGCTCGACCGTGCCGAGGCTGGCGCCCAGGTGCCCGCCCGTGACCGAGACGGCGGAGATGATGGCGTCACGCATCTCGGCGGCGAGGTCGGCCAGGTCCTGGTCGCTCCAGGAGGAGATGTCGTGGGGGCTCTCGAGCCCCGCGAGCAATGGGTACTTCGGTGCGTCGGGCATCCCGGGGACTGTAGCCGACCATCGCACGGTCGGGCGCGGCGGTCGTTCCCCGTCCATGCGATGGCCGGCATCGCCCGCGTGCGCCCCTGCAGCGGGAACTCCGCCGACGGCACTCCCCGGGCGGACCGGGCCGTCGGCGGCCGGGCTCCTCCCGCGGAGCCGGCGGGAACCGGACGCCATCCCGCAGCGGCGGGCTCCTCAGCCCGCGCGGGACGCTGTCCGCGACGGTCGCGCCACCGATCGTCGCCGGCGTCCCGGACGAGGATCCCGTGGTGTGGCACGCCCGCGTCCCGGCCCGTTCCGCGGGCCATACGGACGGAAATCCGGGTCTCATGTCACGGCGACGGAACCGTCCCCCTCCGGCATATTCCGACGAAGACGACCGGATGGAGGGTGCGGAGTGGACGATGTCGACTACCTCATCATCGGTGGCGGGTCCGCCGGTTGCGTCCTCGCGCGCCGACTGACCGAGTCCGGCCGGTTCACCGCGCTCCTGGTGGAGGCGGGGGGCCGCCCGCGGAGCCCCTACATCCGGATCCCCGCGGGATTCGGCCATCTGCTGCGGAGCCGCCGGTACAACTGGGCGTACCGGTCGACCCCCGACGAGGCGACGGACGGACGCGAGATCCCCATCCCGAGCGGACGGGGACTGGGCGGGTCCGGCCTCATCAACGGGATGGTCTATGTGCACGGACAGCCCGCCGACTACGACGGCTGGGCCGCATCAGGAGCGGACGGCTGGGCGTTCGCCGACGTCGCCCCGTACTTCCGGCGTCTCGAGAACACGACGATGGACGGACCGGAGCGCGGCCACGACGGCCCGGTCAACGTCACGCAGGTGCGTGAGCGCTTCCGGGCGTCCGACGCGTTCCTCGCCGCGGCGGTCGAGGCCGGCGGACGCCTGGTGGACGACTACAACGTCGAACAGGCGGGCTTCGGCTACTACCAGGTCAATCAGCGCAACGGGCGGCGATGGAGCCCGTACGACGCCTATCTCGCCCCGGCGCGCGGCCGTCCGAACCTGCGGATCATGTCCGGGACCCTGGCACGGGAGCTCGTCTTCGAGGGTGAACGCTGCGTGGGTGCCCGGGTCGTCCGTCACGGACGTGTCCGGACCCTTCGCGCGCGACGCGAGGTGATCCTCGCCGCCGGCGCCGTCCGCTCACCGCATCTCCTGGAACTGTCCGGGATCGGCGACCCCGACGTGCTCCGTGCGCTGGGCATCCCGGTCCGCGTCCCCTCGCCCGACGTCGGCGAGGGGTACACCGATCACTACGCCCTGCGGATGAACTGGCGGCTCTCGGGGGTGCGGAGCATCAACCAGGCGTCACGTGGCCTCTCCCTCGCTGCGGGGGTGGCCCGTTACCTGACGCGCCACCGGGGGATCCTGACCCTGGGACCGGCGCTCTGCCACGGATTCGTCAGCACCGACCCGTCGTCGGATCGTCCCGACGCACAGCTGCTGTTCATGCATGCCAGCTACGAGAACGCCGCGCAGCGCGTCCTCGACCGGGAACCGGGCATGACCGTCGGCATCATCCAGCAGCGGCCGGGGTCCGTCGGCGCCATCCACGCCACCAGCGCCGATCCGGCCGTGCCGCCCGCCATCCATCCGCGCTTCCTCCACGCGGAGGAGGATCGCCGGTGCGTCATCGCGGCGATGCGGATCGTCCGGGAGATCGTGTCGCAGCCGTCGCTGTCGCGTCTGGTGGTGCGCGAGATGAACCCCGGCCCCGACGCACGCGACGACGCGGCCCTCCTGGCTTGGGCGCGCGCGACCGGTCAGACGCTCTACCACCCCTGCGGCACCTGCCGGATGGGCGGGGACGATGCCGCCGTGGTCGACACGCGTCTCCGTCTACGCGGCGCGGAGGGGCTGCGGGTGGTCGACGCATCCGTCATGCCGACGATCACCTCCGGCAACATCCACGCCCCCGTGCTGATGATCGCCGAGCGGGCGGCCGATCTCATCCGGCAGGACGCCGGCGACCTCCCGGCCTCCTGAGCCGGTGCGGCAGGCCGGGCGTATGCGCACCGCCCGTCGCGGACACCGGGGCCCCGCCTGACCGGTGCTCAGGCCGGAAGACACCGCTCGAGCTCGACGAACTGCGGGGGCGTCAGTTCCTGGGCACGGACGGAGGGCAGGAGGCCCAGGCGATCCAGCGCCGCGGCCACGGCACCGCGGTCCCGCCCTGCCGACGACAACGCGTTGACCAGCGTCTTGCGCCGCTGGGCGAACGCCGCCTGGACCATGGAGCGCAGACCGTCGCCGGGCGCCGGCGCGACACGCTCCATCGCCACGATCGCCGAGTCCACCCGCGGCCGTGGCATGAACACGGTGGGCGGGACCGGACGGAGCGCCGTCTGCCGGACC
>CALMEC010000253.1 GCA_937862675.1 uncultured Actinomycetes bacterium | reverse complement strand
CGTCCCTCGTCGCCGCGGTCGGGGGGGGCGTCGCCAAGTTCGCCGGCGCCTGACGGACCGGACCCCCGCGCCCCGTCCGGGGCAAAAGGAGCACGACCGCCGGCGTCGTCGGGGACCGCGGCCGGTGGTCCGCCACATCGATCGGGGTAGTCTCGAACGATGAACGAGCGCGCAGCACTGCCCGGATGGTGGCCGGCCGGCCGTGACTTCGGGGCGGGGACCCTCGCTGTCCACGATCCCTATCTGGACCATCACATCGCCGATGTCCCCGTTGCGTCCGCCGCTGACGTCGACGCGGCGTTCGAGGAGGCCCGACGGCACCTTCCGCCGCCCCCGCCGGTGGAACGCGCGGAGGTCCTGGAACGTGCGGCGGCGCTGGTGCGGGAGCGTGCGGACGACTTCGCGCGCGTGATCGCCCTTGAGGCGGGCAAACCGCTCACGCAGGCGCACGGCGAGGTCATGCGGGCCGTCGACACGCTCACCTTCAGCGCCGTCGAGGCGCGGCGTCTGGGCGGTGATCTGGTTCCCATGGAGTCGTCACACGCCGGGGTGGGGACGCTGGGGATGGTGATCCGCCAGCCGATCGGCATCGTCGGTGCGATCTCACCGTTCAACTTCCCCCTCAACCTGGTGGCACACAAGCTGGGGCCGGCCATCGCCGCCGGATGTCCGGTGGTGCTGAAGCCGGCGTCCGCGACGCCGCTGTCCGCACTCGGGCTCGCGGCCGTCCTGGCCGAGGCGGGCCTGCCGGACGGTGCGCTGCACGTCCTTCCGGGCGCCGCGGACGAGGTCGGCGACGCCATCGTCCACCATCCGGACGTCGCGCTCATCAGCTTCACCGGGAGCCAGGCCGTGGGGCGGGCGATCCAGAGCGCCGCTCCGGCGCTCCCGGTCCTGCTGGAGCTCGGCAACGCCACCCCGGTCATCGTGGCGGCCGACGCCGACCTGGACGACGCGACCACCAGGATCGCCCGATCCGGATACACGCATGCCGGTCAGTCGTGCGTCAGCGTGCAGCGGGTCTACGTCCATCGCGACGTCCACGACGCGTTCGTCGAGCTTCTCGCCGCGAAGGTCGCGGAGCTCCGCTTCGGCGATCCGCTCGACCCCGGCGTCGATGTCGGTCCCCTCATCTCGGCGTCGGCGGCCGACGGCGTGATGCGGCTGATCTCGGATGCGGAGAGCGCCGGCGGGATCGTGCGCGTCGGCGGATCACGCATCGACGGCCACGTCCAGCCGACACTGATCACGAACCTCTCGCCGGAGTGTGACCTCAGCCGCGAGGAGGCCTTCGGCCCGGTCATCGGCGTCGCCGCCGTGGACTCGGTGGAGGACGGGGCCGAACGTGCGGACGCCGCCCCCTTCGGGCTTCAGGCCGGCATCTTCACCGCCCGGGTCGATCACGCGGTCCGCCTGGCCGAGCGCCTCTGCTTCGGCGGTGTCCTCATCAACGAGACGCCGACGTTCCGCACCGACCAGATGCCGTACGGCGGCGTCAAGGGGAGCGGCAACACGCGGGAGGGACCCGCGTACGCGATCCGTGAGATGACCACCGAGAAGCTCATCGTCGTGCGGTTGCCCGGATGACGTCGTTCCCCCTCCGCTCCGTTCTCTACGTGCCGGCCGACAACGCCCGTGCTCTCTCGGGGGCCGGGCGACGCTCCGCGGACGTACTCCTGATCGACCTGGAGGACCCGGTCGCCCCGGAGGCCAAGGTGGCCGCCCGCGATGCGGCGTGCGCGGCCGCGCGAGAGCTGCACGACGCCGGCCACCGGGTCGTGGTTCGCTGCAACCATCCCGACACGCCGTGGGGGCCGGACGACATCGCCGCCATCGGCGATCTGCCGGTCGACGCGATCTGCGTCCCGAAGGTCGCGTCCGCGACGGACATCGACCGCGTCGCCGCCCTCACGGATGTGACGCACGCCGTCTGGCCGATGATCGAGCTGCCGTCCGCGGTGATCGAGGCGCGTGCCGTCGCCGCGCACCCCCGTGTCACTGTTCTCGTCATGGGGACGAATGATCTGGCGTTCGCGGCGGGTGTCGACGACCGGGTGGAGGGACGGGCGATGCTCGTGCCGTACCTCGCCCAGGTGGTGCTCGCCGCGCGGGCGGAGGGGACGGCGGTCCTGGACGGTGCGAGCACGATCCTGGACGATCCCGGTCGCTTCCGTGCCGAGTGCCGCCAGGGCCGGGCGATGGGATTCGACGGCAAGACCGTGATCCACCCCGCGCAGGTCGCCGTCGCGAACGAGGTGTGGACGCCGTCGCCGGGCGAGTGCGAGGAGGCGAGACGCGTGATCGCGGCATGGGACGGCGCCCAGGCGGAGGGACGTGCCGTCGCGGTCCTGGACGGCCGGATGATCGAGCTGATGCACGTCGCCCGTGCACGTGACGTGCTGGCACACGCCGGGGGCGCCTGAACCGGTCGGCCCGGTGCCGGTCGTCGCGACCCCGGCCGTCGGCGATCAGTCGGTGCGCCGGTCGCGCTGCGCCAGGTCCCGGAACGCGTCCGGGACCGACCACTCCTTCGCCTGCGGTGCCGAGGCGTACCCGACGGCGCCGCGGCCGAAGCGGTGTCGGACCGCGTCAATCGACCGGTCCACCTCGCGCCGGGCCGTGCCCCGCGCAGAGCCGGCGCGCTGCGGGTCGTCCCGGCCGATGCCGAGCGGGAGCTCGGTCTGGACCGGGGCCTCCTGGTCCAGACCGGACACGGAGACGCCGAGGAGGGTGATGAGGTGCTCGCCCGGGTTGTCGGTCAGTGCCTGCCGCACGAGGGACCGTGCGATCTCGGAGACGGAGAGCGTCGTGCACACCGGTTCGTCCATCGTCAGCGAGCGCGTCACGCTCCGCATCCGCGGGAAGCGCACGCGGACCGACACCGTGCGGCCGGCGAGGCCCTTCTCGCGCAGCCGCGAGGACACGCGGTCGGCCAGGTGACCGACGGTCTCCGCGATCAGCCGATCGCTGGGTTCGGCACGGGGGAACGCCGACTGCGCGCCGAGCGACCGCTGCCGTGGAGGGGTGGTGATGCGGCGGGGGTCGTCGTTGCGCGACAGTGCGGCGAGACGGTGAGAGTTCTCCGTGCCGACCAGTGACGACAGGCGCTCCGGCTCCGCGCGAGCGAGGTCGCCGATCGTGCGGATGCCCGCACCCGTCAGCCGCTCCTCGGTGACCGGCCCGACACCCCAGATCAGCCGTACGGGGAGAGGATCGAGGAATGCGCGTTCCTCACCGGCGGGCACCACGAGCAGGCCGTCCGGCTTGGCGACCTGTGAGGCGATCTTGGCGAGGTGCTTCGTCGATGCGACGCCGATGGAGACGGCCAGGCCGACCTCGGTGGCCACGCGATGCCGGATGTGGCGTGCGATCTGCGTGGGCGTGCCGAACAATCGCTCGGATCCCCGGACGTCCAGGAACGCCTCGTCGATGGACAGTTGGTGGATGGCCGGCGTGTGGTCGCCGAGGATGGCCATGACCTCCCGGCTGATCCGCAGGTACTCCTCGAAACGACCCGGTACGACGATGAGGCCGGGGCAGCGTTCCAGAGCGCGCCAGGTCGCCATCCCGCTGGCCACGCCGAACGGCTTGGCCTCGTACGACGCCGCGAGGATGACGTTGCCTCCCACCGCCATCGGACGATCACGCAGCCCGGGATCGAGCAGCTGCTCGACCGAGGCGTAGAACGCGTCGAGATCCGCATGCAGGATGGTGGGTTCCCGCACCATGCACCGAGTCTAACGAACACGTGTTCGCATGCGGCGGAGTGCGCCGCATGCGGACGACCTACCGCCGGGGGCCGCCCCCGGTCAGGGAACCCAGCGCCATCTGCTCGCCGATCCGCCGGATGAACTGGATCTGCGCGCGGACGCTGTCGGGCAGCGGCTGGTCCGTCCGAAGACCGTGGCTGTCGCCGTCGAGGATCTGGTTGATGCTGATGATCGTCTGGTAGAACATCGTGATCGACATGACCTGGTCGGGTGGCAGGACCATCGGCATGGCTGCGCGGTGCCGGTTCCAGATGACGGTCGGGAAGCGGATGTCGCCGATGACCCCGGTCCGATCGATGCGGTCCATCAGCTCGAGGGTCGTCGAGACCTCGGCCATGACGGCCTTCACCGGGTCTGCGGCGACCGCCGGTCCGGGCGGTGCGGTCGCACTCCGGGCAGGGGGATGCGGTGGTGTCGCCGGGCGCC
>CALMEC010000252.1 GCA_937862675.1 uncultured Actinomycetes bacterium | reverse complement strand
TCCTGATCGAACGCCTGCTGCAGCTCACGGCCGAGCATCAGGTTGAACAGCTGGTCGGTGCCGCCGAGCTCCACGTCCGCACGGAGCATCACCGAGTCGTACGCCTGCATGAGCGGATAGAGGAGCTCCAGCACCGAGATCGGACGGTTCTCACCGATCCGGTTCGCGAAGTCCTCACGGCGCAGCAGCTGGTTCACCGTGGTGGTGGCCGCCAGCCGGAAGACGCCCTCCAGGCCCATGTCCTCGAACCACTCCCCGTTGGTGTGGATCTCCACCCGCGCCGGATCGAGGATCCGGAACGCCTGCTCCCGGTAGGTGGTCGCGTTGTGCGCGATCTCGTCGGCGGTCAGCATCGGTCGCGTCGAGCTCCGGCCGGACGGGTCCCCCACCCGGGCGGTCCAGTCGCCGATGATCAGGACCGCCGTATGACCTGCGTCCTGGAACTCACGGAGCTTCTGCAGGACCACCGTGTGACCGAGGTGGATGTCCGGGGCGGTCGGATCCACGCCGAGCTTGACGCGGAGCGGTCGTCCGAGACCGAGTTTCCGGGCAAGCCCGTCGGGTGGGACGACATCGATCGCGCGCGCGGCGAGGGCCTCGGCACTACTCATCAGTGACCTCCATCTCGGAACGGACGTGAAAGATACGGGGAGCCCGCCACGCCGAGCCTCCACGGAACCTCCGTCGCCACGGAGATCCCGATGCGCGAACCGGCGAGGACGCCGATCGGGGGATCGCCCCGAATCAGCCGGACGGGGCCGTCAGCGAGCGACATCGCGTTGAGCCCGCCGTCGATGCCGAGGGCGGCGCACAACTTGCCCGGGCCCGAGCAGAGGTCGCGCAGGGCCTCCCGCCCACGACGCTCGCGCATGCGTTCGATGCCGGCCGTGGGCTCGAGCGCGCGGATCAGGACGGCGGCGCCGTGACCGACGACGTCGCAGACGACGTTGACGCACCAGTGGAGCCCGTAGCTGCGGTAGACGTAGAGCCGCCCGGCCTCACCGAACATCACGCCGGCGCGCGGCGTGGGTCCGCGGAAGCTGTGCGACGCCGGGTCGTCCTGATCGTAGATCTCCACCTCCACGATCCGGCCGGCGGTCTCTCCGTGGGACAACTCGCACCCGAGCAGGTCGCGCGCCACCTCGGACGACGGGCGCTCGAAGAACTCGCGACCGGGGACGCCCGACACGTCAGAACAGGGACGGCGGCGGCTCGACGTCCTCGCGGGGCTCTGCCGTGGCCGGGGCCTCGCCCCGCGGCGGAGAGGTCCGGGGGACCGCACTCAGGTCGGCGAGGAGCGCGGTCTCGCTGCGGGCGGCGACGAGCGGATGGTCCAGTCCGTCGACCCAGACGAGCGTGCGGTTTCCGGGTCCGCGTTCGTCACCGGTGATGGGCTCGACGGCGATGACCCGGTCGGCCCGGACGTGACGGCCGAGGCCGAGCGCCAGAAAGCCGTATGTCACCATGACGCGATCAGGACGCGGGCCGCCTCGAGCTGCTCCTTCACGGCCGCCCGTCCGGTACCGCCCTGGGAGAGCTTCGCCTCGACGGATCCCTCCGGGGTCAGGCTGGGGAGCTCCACGTCGGCCAGGCCGGCGGCCGCCAGCTCCGCGGCCGTGGCATCGTCGAGCCCGGCGCCACGGTCGACGACCGCCCGCACCAGCGCACCCACGGCCTCGTGCGCACGCCGGAACGGCCAGCCCAGCCGCACGAGATGGTCGGCGAGATCGGTGGCCGCCATCGCGCCGCCCCGGCACGCCGCCTCCATGCGATCGGCGGCGAAGTCGGCGCCCTCGATCATCCCGGTGACGGCCGGGACGATCAGGTCGACGGTGTCGGCGGCGTCGAACAGGAAGCCCTTGTCCTCCTGCAGGTCCTTGTTGTAGGCCAGCGGGAGACCGGAGAGGATCGAGAGGATCCCGGAGAGATCGCCGATCAGCCGGTGGGGCTTGGCCCGCGCGAGCTCGGCGGCGTCCGGGTTCTTCTTCTGCGGCAGCATCGAGGAGCCCGAGGTGAAGGCATCGTCCAGCTCCACGAAGCCGTCCTCGTCGCCCGCCCAGGCCACGATCTCGGCGCCCAGGCGCGAGAGGTGGACGCCGAGCTGGGCGGCGAAGTGCAGGTAGTCGACGAGCGCGTCGCGCGAGCCGACCGCGTCGAGGCTGTTCGGGCTCGGGCGGGCGAAGCCGAGCTCGGCCGCCGTGGCCTCGCGGTCGATCGGGAAGCCGACGCCCGGGAGGGCGCGGGAGCCGAGCGGGGAGTCGGCCGTGGCGTCGATCGCGTGCCCGAGCCGGGCCCGGTCGCGGTCGAGCATCCAGACGTAGGCGAGGAGGTGATGGGCGAGC
>CALMEC010000251.1 GCA_937862675.1 uncultured Actinomycetes bacterium | reverse complement strand
TGGCCTATGGCGAGCAGCTCGTCGCCAACCTGTCGAAGGATGAGTTCTTCGGCCCGGTGCTGGACGAAAAGCTTGTCTATTACCCGACCGTGACCCGCGAGCCGTTCCGCAATCGTGGGCGCATCACCGACCTGATCACGACGAACCGGCTGTTCGCCGACACCGACATGGCGTCGCTCGATCTCGAAACCGACCGCATCATGCTGTGCGGCAGCCCGAGCATGCTCGAGGATCTGCGCCAGATTCTCGAAGGTCGGGGTTTTGCGGAAGGCAACAATTCCAAGCCCGGCCATTACGTGATCGAGAAGGCGTTCGTCGAACGCTAATTTTGCCGATCCAAAAATCAAAAACTCCCGCGCAATGGCTTGCGCGGGAGTTTTTTCGTTTCAGACTGTCGCTGCGATTACTTGATGACGACGTATTTGCCGTCCTTGACGGTGAGCAGGATGCGCGAGCGATCGTCCACGCCGAACCGGTCCTTCTCGGTGAAATTGTAGACGGCCTGGCTCGCGGCGATGTCTTTTTCGCTGAGCAATGCGAGGCGGATCGCCTCGCGGAATTCCTGCGTGCCGGGCTTGGCGGTCCTCAAGGCGACCGGCACCACGCGCTTCAATACTTCGAAGGTGTCGTACATGTGCGCGCCGAACTGGTTGCGTGAATTCTCGCCATACTTCTTCTCGTAGGCGGCGTTCAGCGCCAGACCCGGCTTCTTCGTCAGCGCGGTGTCGTCCTGTCCCTCCGGAGCCATCACCGGACCCGACGCCATGATGACGCCTTCGGCCGCCTTGCCGGCGATGCGGATGAAGTCGAACGTGGCCGCGCCATGCGTCTGATAGACGAGGGCGGTATAGCCGCGCTCGCGCAACGCCACCTGCGGCAGCGCCGCGCCGGTGCCGGACGCGCCGATCAGGATCGCGTCGACCGCGCTCACCAGCATCTGGACGCGGAGGAAGCCGCTGACCGTGTTCCAGATCCGCATGAAGAGCTCGGTCAGGTGCTCACCGGCCTGCCGGCCGGCGATCCGGCGCACCCAGGGCAGGAACCTCCGGCCGTCCTTCAGGAAGAAGAACGTGAGCACCACGATGACCAGGGCCGTGGGCACGACGCTGCCGATGGTGGTGACACCGGTGAACACGCCGGACGCGATGGTCGCGGAGCGGTCCTGAAGCCACTGCTGGGCCTGGTCCGAGAGATCGTTCAGGCGTTCGTTCTCGATGTTGAGGGGCGGACCCGACACCCAGTCGCGCAGCTTGATCACGCCGTCGGCCGCCTTCCCGACGAGCTCGGACGACTGGCCAGCCACCGACGGGGCGATGGCGACCATCACCCCGACGACCACCGCGATCGTCACGATGATCACCCCGATGGACGCCAGCGACACCGGGACCCCGCGCCCGATGAGGAAGCGGACGACCGGCCAGAGCAGCGACGTCAGGAGAAGCGCGAAGAAGATCGGGAGGATCCCCTCCCAGACCTTGGAGAGGATCCAGAGCACGCCCCCCACGGCGACGGCGATGATGATCGCCCGCAGGCACCATTCCGCGAAGGTGCGCATCGCATGACCGATGACGTAGCCGCGATCGAGCCCCACGTTGGTGTCGGGGTGCGGTTCTCCGATCGGGGGTCGTTCCGCCCCCGGAACGGACGGCGGATCATGCCCGGGATCGGTCGACGGCCGAGGCTCGGGGGTGGAAGACGGAGTGGCGTCGCTCGGTTCGGTCATTGGCCCTGATGGTGGCTTCGGAGGTGACCGGCAGAGCGTGACAGATCGCCCGGACCACACGGCGAGCGGCCTCGCCGCTGAGACATCGGGATCACCGACCTCACATCCGCCGCGTTCCGGACGTCTTCACAGTATGGGCGCGCATACACTCACGCACACGATGGGACGTACCCACGCCACCGTGGACTCACCGCTCGGCCCCCTCATCCTGGTGGCCGACGACGAGCGCCTGTGCAGCGTCCTCATCACGACCGGAGGCCGTCCTCCGGATCCGGCGACGCTCGGTCGCAGCGACCCGGCCGCGCTTCCCGATGCCCGTGCGCAGCTGGACGAGTACTTCGCCGGCTCACGCCGCGTCTTCGACCTCCCGCTCGCCCCCCGCGGATCCGACTTCCAGCGACAGGTGTGGGACATCGTCTCCCGCATACCGTTCGGAGAACGCCGGACGTACGGACAGATCGCCGAGGAGCTGGGCGACCGGGGACTGGCCCGTGCCGTCGGCGCGGCGAACGGGCGCAACCCGATCGCGATCATAATCCCCTGCCATCGCGTGGTCGGTGCCGGCGGGGACCTCGTCGGCTACGCCGGCGGACTGGCCAACAAGCGTCTGCTGCTGGAACACGAGGATCACCTCGCCCACGGGACCGAGCGTCTCTTCTGATGACGCGCCGTCCACCCGTGAACGGCCTCCTGCCGTTCGACCGCATCGTCGACGAGCACGGACCGACGGTACTGCGCGTCTGCCGGTCGATCGTCGGCCCGGATGACGCCGACGACGCCTGGTCCGACACGTTCCTGGCGGCGCTCCGCGCCTATCCCGACCTCGCTCATCCCGCCGACGTCCGCGCCTGGCTGATCACGATCGCCCACAGGAGGTCCATCGACATCCTCCGGCGCCGTGCACGCAGCCCGGTCCCCCATGCCGATGTCCCCGAACCCGCGACGGGGACCGATGATCCACGAGACGAGGAACGCGGTCCCGCGTGGGACGCCCTCGCCTCCCTCAGCGAACGGCAACGGCAGATCGTGGTGTACCACCACGTCGCCGGCCTCCCCTACCGGGAGATCGCCGTGATCGTCGGTGGCTCCGAGGCGGCCGCACGCCGCGCGGGCGCCGACGGCATCGCGGCCCTCCGCCGGATCCTCACCGACGCCCTTCAACCGCCGGAGCCCTCACAGTGACCTCCCTCGATTCCCTCTTCCCCGACATCACGGATCCCGCCGTGACGGACCGGCTGCGCGCCCGGCTCGGCGCCGCGGCCGCCGCCGACGGCCTCCTGGACGTCGCGTACCGGACCCTCGACACACCCGTCGGACGGATCCCCATCGCCGCCACACCGGTCGGCGTGGTCCGCGTCGCCCTGCCCAACCAGCCCCTGGAGGGCGTGCTGGCGGACCTGGCCGAACGGGTGAGCCCACGGATCCTCCACGCCGCCGCGTCGCTCGACGCGATTTCCCATCAGATCGACGATTACTTCTCCGGGTCGCGCCACCACTTCGAGCTTCCCCTG
>CALMEC010000250.1 GCA_937862675.1 uncultured Actinomycetes bacterium | reverse complement strand
CTTCGCCCGCGCGCGGCTTGACGCGCCGGACAAAGCGGTCCTTCCAGAGGCGGTGCATCCCGCCCGACATCGCGTCGTTCATGATGTCATATTTGCGCGCAACGCGGCTGAACACCTCGCCGACCATCGCGGTCTTCGCGGTCGCCGGGACCTGTTCATAGCCGAAGCTGACGGTGTCGGGGGTGGTCATCGGGTGCGCGCCTTTGCGGGGAAAGCCTGTTTCAGCAGCGCCTTTAGCCGGGCCTTGCCGCGCGCGCAAATGCCAGATACCGCTGGCGCGAAATGCCCGAGCTTCCCGAAGTCGAAACCACCGTGCGCGGCCTCGCGCCCTTTCTCGAGGGGCAGCGGCTCGTCACGGTCAGCACCTTCCGCCCCGATCTGCGGCGCCCCTTTCCCGCCGACCTTGCGCAGCGGCTGACCGGGGCGACGGTTACCCATCTCGCGCGGCGCGCCAAATATGGCATCGTCTCGACCGACCGCGACGACCATATGATCTTCCATCTCGGCATGTCGGGGCGCTGGCGCACCGAAGGGGGCGAAGCGGGCAAGCATGACCATCTGCTGCTCAAATCCGGCGCCGGACACCGCCTGTTTCTCCATGATCCGCGGCGGTTCGGGTCGGTCGATCTTGTGACTGGCGATCCGCTCGCGATCTTTCCCGCCTTCGTCACGCTGGGGCCGGAGCCGCTGTCGGACGATTTCGACGCCGCCTATCTGGCCAGCGCGCTCGCCGGCCGCCGCGCGCCGATCAAGGCGATGCTGCTCAACCAGACGATCGTTGCGGGACTCGGCAACATCTATGTGTGCGAGGCGCTCAACATGGCGCGAATCGCGCCGACCCGCGCCGCGGCCGACGTGTCGCGGGCAAAGCTCGGCGCACTGGTGCCGGCGATCAAGGCGGTGCTGGCGGCGGCGATCGCTGCCGGGGGTTCGACCTTGCGCGATTTCCTCAGTCCCGAAGGCGACCTCGGCTATTTCGCCAAGGATTGGCGCGTCTATGGCCGTGAGGGCGAGCGCTGCGAATGCGGCGGCACGATCGTGCGGATCGTCCAGTCGGGGCGGTCAACCTTCTATTGCCCCAAATGCCAGCGATGAGCGTGATCGGATGCCGCTTTTCCAGCGAAAAGCGTTGACCTTCGGAGGCATGCTGGCTATGGGCCCACCCTTCGAGCAGGGTCCGGTCAACCGGAACCGGCCGCATCCGGACATTGATTCGCCGTCCACGCGCGATTCGGCTGCTCCGCTGCTGCTGTGCTCCGACCGTTGAACCGATTGGATATTTTGAGGAACTTATGGCCAATACGCCGCAGGCAAAAAAGCGCATCCGTCGCAACAGCGCGCGCACGCTGATCAACAAGAATCGCGTGTCGCGCATCCGCACGCTCGTGAAGAAGGTCGAAAACGCGGTTGCCGCCGGCGACAAGGCGGCGGCGACTGCAGCGCTCGCAGCGGCGCAGCCCGAAATGGCGCGCGGCGTTGCCAAGGGCGCCCTCCAAAAGACCAGGGTGGCGCGAAAATATCCGCCCCGGACAAGGAGCGGAACCGCGACCCCCGGCCCCCCGCCGCCCGCACCCCCCCGAAGGGGCAAAAAAAAGGACCCGCCGGCCAAGTGCCCGCGGGTCCTTTTTTGTTACAGAGCGATGGCAAATCTGTTGCAGCGCGGTAAGTGACGGATTTATCGCGATTCGTTTACCATGACGTTTTCACGTCGCATTAAATATCTGAAAAATATACGAAATATTGCCCTCCAACGCGTTTCCGCGCCCCCTTGCGAGTCAAGAATTTTATTTCAGATTTTTTACGCTCCGCACCCTTGATCGACTCGTCTCCCCCTGCCTAGAAAAAGGCGTCGTTGGCCTTCGCCGGCGGCCGCCACATCGACATGATTCGGAAAGCTTCGGGCTGCGCGCCCGGGACAGGATGCTTGCGCCCCGGCGTGGGCGCCCGGATCGGCATGTGGTGGGCTGCGGGGCGATCGGGCCGCCGTGGGGGCATATCGGGGGCATGGATTGTGGTGCAAAGCGGGGACAGGCGTGACGACAAAGCAGGCATGGAAGCGATGAACGCCGATGCCGCGACGCTTTGGCCGCGCGTGGCCGAAGGGCTGCGCCGCGATCTGGGCGCGCGCACCTTCGACCATTGGCTGAAGCCCGTCCGTTTCGCCGAATATTGCACCCTGTCGGGCGTCGTGACGCTGGAAACCGCGAGCCGCTTTTCGGCCAACTGGATCAACGAACGATTCGGCGAACGCCTCGAACTGGCGTGGCGCCAACTGCTGCCCGCGGTGCGCAGCGTGTCGGTGCGCGGCGGTCTGGGGCTCGGCCCGGGACTCGGGGGCGTCTTCGCCCAGTACCTGCCGAACCCCCTGCGCACGCCGTTCCTCGTGCACCTCGTCGCCGTCGTGGTCGCGGCCGTGCTCGTGCTGTCGCTGCCCGAGACGGTGGCGCGCGGACCCCGCCGTCCGCTCACCGTGCGGCTCGAGGTGCCGGCCGCCGAGCGCTCCGTCTTCTGGAGGGTGCTCGTCCCGTCCGGGATGATCCTGTCGCTGTTCGACGCCGTCTGCCTCTCGCTCGTCCCGGTGTTCCAGGTGCGGGAGCTGGGAGTCACCAACTACGCGCTCGTCGGGGCGTCCGGGTTCCTCGTGCTCACCACGGGCGCGATCAGCCAGATCATCTTCCGGACGATGAGCCCGACCCGGTCGATCACCACGGGGCTCATCGTCTCCTGCATCGCGTTCGTCGGCGTCATCTGCGGCGCGCCCCTGGCGTCGGCGCCGCTCCTTCTCGCGTCGGTGGCGGTGACCGGCGGGGCCTGCGGGCTCTTCATGAAGGGGGGGAATGGGCTCCCGACAGCGATCGCCCCCGCGCGGGGCCTGGGGGAGCTCATCTCGAGCTACTACGTCGCCTGCTACCTCGGCGGCTTCTCCGTCCCGCTCGTCGTGGTCGGCGTGCTCGCGGACCTGATCGGCCTGACCGTCGCCCTCGTCGTCATGACGCTGCTCACCGCGGTCGCCGCCCTCTGGACGATCCTGGTGGGGCTGCGCTCACTCCACGGTCTCGCCGGACGTCCCGGAGGGCACTAGACTTCCTCCGATGCCCTACTCGCCGTCGGAGCCCCATCAGCGCATCGCCGCGGCACTCCTCGGCGCGTCGCGCATCACGGTGCTCGCGGGACGCTTCCTCGGCGGACCGGATGACGACCGTCCGGGAGGGGCATCCGAGGCATGGGCCTCCCGCGCCAGCCTGGAGAGCCTCCTCACCGAGCCGCGGGAGTTCTGGGAGTTCACGCTGCCCGCGGCCCGGCAGATCGCGGCACGACGGCCTACGGCGGCGCACACGGCGCTCGCCCGGCTGCAGCGCGCCGGCGTCGTCACGCACATCATCAGCCAGTCGGTGGACCACCTGCTGGTCACCGAGGGCGCGACGGACGTGAGCGAGGTCCACGGCAGCATCCTCACCGCCGTCTGCACCCGCTGCGGGGAGCGCTACGGGCTCGGCGAGGTCGAGGCGCTCATCGCCTCCGCTCCCGACGGCGTGCCGCGCTGCACCAACACCGACTGCGGCTATCCGCTCCGTCCGTCGTCCACGCTGTGGGGTGAGCCGCTCATCGACGCCGCCGCGCGCCGGGCGTGGGAGGAGGCGACGGAGTGCGACGTGTTCGTCGTCATCGACTCGGACCTGCGCGCGGTCCCGATCAGCCTGCTCCCATCGGTCCCGCTGACCCGGGACGTACCGCTGATCATGCTCGGGACGATCCCGACGCAGTACGACCGCTACGCGTCGGTGCTCATCCGCGAGGAGTCCGAACCGGTCCTCGTCCGCCTGGCCGACCTGGTGGCTCCGGACACCGACTGAACCGGACGCGGCGCGGGCGGCGCACCGCCGCTCCGAACAGGCGGAGGGGATCCCTCGCAGGCACCGTCCCCGCATCCGTGCGGCGGTGCCACGGGGGGAGCCCGGCCGGACGACGCCGGACCGGCTCCCCCGCGACGCGTCTACTTCGCGTCGGCGTCGACCACGAACTTCTGGGAGTAGTAGATGTCCCCCTCGTGCCCGAGCTTCATGCGCCGCAGCACGCTTCTCACCCGCATCCCCACCTGGACGTCGTCCTGCGCCACGCCCACGACGGGCGCCGGGATGCTCACGCCCTCGTCCATCTTGATGTGCCCCACGACGTAGGGCTCCTGGCCGAGGAAGTCCCGCGGCGGGTAGTACACGACCGTGTAATTGGTGAGCTCACCCCGGCCGGCCAAGGGCTCGCGCACCAGTTCGGTGTGCTTGCACTTCTCGCACGCGTACTGCTCCCACCAGGGGTGCAGCGTGTTGCAGTTGGTGCAGCGCATCCCGTACAGACGCAGCTTGGGCGGGCCGAGGCGGCTGAACTCGATTGCCGAGACGGTCATCGTCAGTCCTCCAGCCGCTGGTAGATGTGGATGGCGCCGACCGCACCCGGGCCGCCGCGGCAGGCGCTGATGCCGATCTCGGCGTCCTTGCGCTGGATGCCCTCCGGCGCGGTGCCGCGGAGCTGCTCGATGACGTCGATGGCCTGGGTGGCCCCGGTCGCACCGAGCGGGTGGCCCTTGCAGAGCAGCCCTCCGGACAGGTTGACGGCGACCTTGCCGTCGAGCCAGGTGGAGCCGTCGGCCGCACCCTTCCATCCGTCACCGCGTTCGGCGAAGCCGAGGGCCTCGATGCCGAGCGGCTCCTGGATGGCGAACGAGTTGTAGATCTCGGCGACGTCGATGTCGTCGGCGGTGATGCCGGCCATCTCGTAGGCCTTCTGCGCCGGACGGGCGAGCAGCTCGAACGACTCGTCCAGGCCGTCGGTGGCGGCGTACCAGGTGCCCGACGCCATGGAGGTCGCCGTGATGTAGACCTGCGGCTTGTCCTTCTGCGCGCGGAGGATGTCCTCGCGGCAGATGACGAGGGCGGAGCCCGCGTCGGTCATGGGGCAGACCTCGAAGAGCTTGAGCGGGTCGGCGACCGTGGCGCTGTTCATGACCTCTTCCACGGTGCACTCGAAGCGCAGGTGCGCGTACGGGTTGCGTGCGCCGTAGTAGTGGTTCTTGACCGCGACGTTCGCGAGGTCCTCCTCGGTGCACCCGTAGGTCTGCATGTACTTGCGTGCGGTCAAGGCCGTCCCGGACGGGAAGGTGAGACCGGAGAAGTACTCCTCCTTGGAGTCGGCGGCCTGTGCGATGAGGGACGTGGCCTCGACGGTCGCGAGGTCGTTCATCTTCTCGACGCCGAGGACCATCACCGTGTCGTGCAGACCGGCGAGGATGCTCGTGATCGCCAGGTGGAGCGCCCATGCGCCCGTGCCACACGCCGCCTCGACCCGGACGGCCGGGGAGGGCACGAGGCCCAGGTGGTCGACCATCTGCAGACCGGTCGAGTTCTCGTAGGCGAACCCGACGGACCCGACGTTGCCGACGTAGAGGGCCTGGATGTCCTTCCGGTCGATGCCGGCGTCGGCGATGGCCTTGTTGCCGGCCTCGACGCCGAGGTCCCGGAGGGACTTGTTGTGCTGAATCTTGTGGGGGGTCTTGCCGATCCCCAGAACACCAACGCGCAATTCGCCCTCCCTGCCCTAATGGGGCTTCTGCTGACGCCCGCGCGTCCAGCGATAGTAGGTGCCGAGGCTGATCGGCGCTCCGGCGGCGATGAGCTCCGCGATGCCCGACGCCCGCGGGGCGGCGTTCACCGTGATCTCCTGGGCGATGCCCTCGCCGGCGCCGTACCCGAAGGCGAGCACCGTCTGGCCCGCGGATGCACCGTCGAACGCGAGGGCCAGCGACACGCCGAGCGACGCGGCGCCCATGTTGCCGAGGTCCCCGACGAAGACGGTCCCGGCCATGGCGGCGTCGGTGAACCCGAGCTTGCCGAGGCCGCGGACGGTCTGCGGGTGCGGCTGGCTGACCGCGACGCGCCCGTAGGAGTCGGCCGCGTTGCCGGTGGCCGCCGCCAACTTGTCGAGCGCACCCTTCTGGGTGGTGAGGTATCCGTCGAAGAGGACCTCCATCCGGTAGCGCACCTCGGGCTCGGTGCCCAGGCGCCACACGTCGTAGACCTCCTTGCTCTCGCGCGCGACCGGGCCGAGCGCGGCGAAGCCGTCCGTCCCGACGACGAACGCGGCGGCACCACCGGCCGACAGCATGTCGCAGACGCGGTCCTCGTAGGACACGACGAAGTCGGACACGACGACGAGGACGTCCCCGGCCCCACCGTCGACCAGTGACGCGGCGAGCTGGAAGGCGTCCAGCAGGCTGCCCTGGTGACCGGAGAGGTCGTAACAGGCGACGGCCTCCGGGTCGTCGATCGCGTCGAGGGCGCGGACCAGGGTGCGCGACAGCTTGCGCATCCCGAACGGCGCCGAGTGCGTGACGGTGATGAGCGCGGCGGGGGTGGACCCGCCCGCGATCGCCTGCGTCGCCGCCTCCCACGCCATGGTGAGGACGTCCTCGTCGAGGGCCGGGGTCGCCAGCGCCTTTGAGCGCGGGCGGCCGGGACGGCCCTCGAACGCCTGGATCTCACCGAGCGGGGCACGTGCCGTGGGGACGTACGCGCCGTATGCGGTGATGCTCGCCATGGCTACCTCGTGACCTTGATGCCGGCCTTGTCACGGTCGAAGGTGTCCGGGGTGACACCCACGTCGCGCAACTTGTTCTTCTGGACCCGCTCGGTCGGGGTCTTGGGGAGTTCGTCCACGAACCGAATGTAGCGCGGAACCATGAAGTACGGCATCTCCTTCGCGAGCCACTCGGTGAGCGCGACGGGGTCCGGGGCCGGACCGTCGGGGATGCAGACGATCATGACCTCGTTCTCCGAGGACGCGCCCTCGTCCGCCTGGATGCCGATGCACGCGGCCTCCTTGATCTGCGGATGGTTCGCGACCTGCCGCTCGACCTCCTGGGAGGAGATGTTCTCGCCGCGGCGGCGGATGTAGTCCTTCACGCGGTCCATGAAGTAGAAGTAGCCGTTCTTGTCCATCCGCCCGAGGTCCCCGGTGTGGAGCTTCAGGTTGCGGAAGTCCTCCGCCGTCTTCTCGTCCATGCCGTAGTACTTGCGCATGACGATGTTCGGGATCTTCATGTCGACGACGATCTCGCCGGGGGTGCCGGGCTTGACCGGGCGGTCGGTGCCGGGCTCCACGATCGTGACCTCGTAGCCCGGGTTGGCCTTGCCCATGGATCCCAGGACCGGCTTGCGGGTGGGGTCCATGTAGGTGGCCATACCGGTCTCGGTCAGGCCGTAGCCCTCGACGAACTGGACGCCGAAGCGCTTCTCGAACTTCTTGTAGATGTCCTTCGGCGCCGGCGCCGCGAACACGGTGTGGACCTTGTTCGTCGCGTCGTACTCGGACTTCTCGGTGTTGAAGATGAAGTAGCTGACCGCACCGATCGAGTTGAAGATCGTGGCCTCGGCCTCGGTCACCTGCTGCCAGAAGCGGCTCGAGGAGAACCGCTCGACATAGGCGACGCGAGCGCCGGCGATGAGGGCCGGGTATCCGGTGAGCACCTGGGCGTTCGAGTGGAAGAGCGGCAGACACGAGAAGAACGTCTCGTCCTTCATCGCGGCGAGCGACTTCTTGTTGAGGGTGCGGATCACCTCGAGCAGGCCGCGGCCCGAGAAGTAGTCGGCGGCGTGCTGCTTGACGACGCCCTTCGAGAGGCCGGTGGTGCCGGAGGTGAACATGATGCGCGCGTCGTCGGTCCACTTGTACTCGACGGCGGGCTCCTTCGTGGCGCCCTTCATGAGCGCCGACAGGGGCTCGTGGGAGAACCGGCGCGGAAGCGGCTTCGTCCCGCGGTCGGTCTCCATGATGACCACGTGCTCGAGCTTGGGGAGACGCTTGGCGATCGTCTGGAGCCGGTCGAGCCACTCGTCGGAGATGATGAGCGTGCGGGCCTCGACCAGGTTGATCGTGTGGGCGAGGAAGTCGCCCTTGTAGGCCGTGTTGATGGAGCTCATGACGCCGCCGGCCTTGAGGATGCCGAACCAGACCGGCAGGAACTCCTCGCAGTTCGGCAGCATCACGGACACGGACTCACCGTGCTGGAGGCCGCGCTTCAGGAGGCCGTTGGCGATCTGGTTGGCCCTCTTGTTGATCGTTCCGTAGCTGATCCACTTGCCGGATCCGAACTTCAGGAAGTCACGGTCGGGGTGCTCCTCGGCCCGCTGCTTGAGGATCTCCGGGAGGACCCATGTCTCGAGGTCCTCCTTGAGATACCACTCACTCCAGTCCTGTGCCATGTGCTCTCTCGTCTCCCCTGTGAATTTCGGATGCGGTGGGTGGGTACCCCGGCCTAGTTGGCCGGGGTGAACTTCGGAAGCGTGATCTCGTCGGTCACGTCGTCGAACACGACGCGGACGCGCATGCCGATCTTGACGTCCTCCGGATCGAGCGACGGGTATCCGGGCTCGTCCTTCACGAGAAGGCTCATCATGCGGACGCCCTCGTCGAGGTCGATCAGCACGACGATGTGCGGCGGGTCGCCCTTGTAGGCCTTGCTCGGGCCGATGAAGTGCACCGAGTAGGTGTAGACCTCGCCCTCGCCCTTCGACTCGACCCAGCTGACCTCGTCGAGGGTGCCGGGGGTGAGGGCGCGCGGGTACCAGAACGGCGTGCCGTCGGGACCCGTCGGCAGGAGGAGCTTGTGCTCCTTCGTTCCGGCCCAGAACGGCTCGCCCTCGGGACGCAGATCCGGGAGGGGCTTCGTGTATGCGGGCTTCTCAGACAATGTGCTCCCCCTTCTTACGCCGACGGCGCTTCGTTTTGCAGGACCAGGGCGCTCGTTGCGGCGAGGATGCCGCCGGACCCGTTCGAGACGGCCGTCTTGGCACCGGGGACCTGGTGGTTTCCGCCGCCGCGATCGGTGTCGTCGGCCTGGCCGCGGAGCTGCAGCGTGGCCTCCACGATGTGGTGCATGGCACCGAGGTGCGCCTGGCGGATGAGACCGCCGTGGGTGTTCATCGGGAGCTTGCCGCCGAGCTTGGCGTTGCCCTCGAGGACCCAGTCACCGGCCTCGCCGGGGCCGCAGATGCCGAAGCCCTCCAGCGCGATGAGCGGGGTGAAGCTGAACGAGTCGTAGATCTCGGCGACGTCGATGTCGTCGACGGTGATGCCGGCGACCTCCATCGCGCGACGGCCGGCGCGGCCGAGGCCCTGGCGGACGCCGTCGACGGACTTGGCCGAACCGATGTACTGGTGGGAGTAGCCCTCACCCACACCGGTGATGTAGACCGGCTTCTGCTTCATGTCCTTGGCGCGCTCGGCGGTGGTGACGAGGAACGCCGCGGCGCCGTCGGACACGAGCGAGCAGTCCATGGCGTGGAACGGGGTGGCGATCCACCGGTCGTTCATGACGTCCTCGACGGTCACGATGTCGCGGAGCATCGCGTTCCACTTCAGGTGGGCGTGCTCCGACTGCGTCGCGACGACGGCGGCGAGCGCCTCCTGGGGAACGTTGTGCTCGTACATGTACCGCTGCGCGAGCAGGCCGTACCCACCGATGGTGGTGAGGCCGTAGGGCGCCTCGAAGGCACCGTGGCTCATCTCGCGCGCCATGGCGATCATGCCGCTCGACGAGATCCCCGAACGGGTGTTGTCGCCGCGGACGCACAGGACGGTCTCGGCGAGACCGGCGTCGATGGCGAGGGCGGCCTGCACGGCCATGAGCGGGGCGGTCGCCCCACCGACGGCGACCGAGCCGAAGTACCCGGGCTCCATGCCCAGGTAGTCCGCGAAGGTCGTGCTGTGCATGAGCGTCTGCTCGACGAACGAGAACGCCGTGACGAGGCCGTCGACCTCGTTCAGGGTGATCCCCGCGTCGTCAAGCGTGATCTTGGTCACTTCCGCAAGAAGCTGGAATGACCCGCGTCCAGGGAGTACTCCCTGCTCTGTCTCGCCGACTCCGGCAATCACGATGCCCTTCGCCAGCATGCGGCGTGCTTCACGCACGTCGGGTGTGCTCTCGCCCATCCGTCTCCTCTCGTGGATCCCCGCGGACGTCCCCTTGCGCCGCAGGGCGAATATGCGGCGACCATGCGGCCCCGCGCGGCCCCCGCACGCTACCAGCGGCAATCCCCCATTGCCAGATCTGCCCGCACCGTCGCTGCTACTCTCCGTGGCGCAACCCGGCAGAACACAGAGGTGATCCATGGTGAGGGATGTCGAGCCCGTCTACGACCAGGAGACGGACACTCTCAAGGCCATCGCGAAGGGCCATCCGTCCGCGTCCGCGGTCACGAACACGAAGGGCGTCACGGTCTTCTTCGATCCCGACACCAATGAGGTGCTGGGGTACCTGATCCAGAACTTCTCGACGTACTACGAGGAGAACAAGCATCCCGACGGAAGCTACGACGTCGACATCCCCGTGGAGGTTCCGCCGAACCTCGCCGAGGAGATGGACTTCGACGAGGAGCAGCTGAAGTCCGGGGTCCGCATCGCGGAGATGTACTAGTCCCGATCGACCGTCCGATGACCCGTCCGCCATCCGCGCCGTCCGGGCGCGCGCCCGACAGCGCCCGGATCGCGCTCTGGCTGCACGTGATCCTGATGGCGTTCCTCGGCGTGTCCGGGCTTCTCGCCGCGCATGCCTTCGCCGACCTCTACGACATCCGGGTGATGGTGGTCCGCCTGGTGGGCGCGGGGTCGCTCCTCGTGGCCGTCGTGCTCGCCGCGTACGTCCGGTCCTCGCGGTGGCGTGACGGGCTCGCCGTCGGCGGCGGCCTCAACATCCTCCTCGGCGGGACGCTCCTCGGCCTCGCCCCCTCGTCCCCGGACCGCGGCGGTGCGACCCTCCTGGTGATCGTCGCCGTCCTCTTCGCGTTCCTGTCGATGGCCGAGTTCAAGATCCACGGGCCGCGGACCGCCCGGCCGCCGGATCCCGTCATCCACGACTGACGCCGCGGGCGCCGGCCACGCCGCGGTCCACCCGGTCCACCGGACGGGGTGCGCCACGGCCGCGGCGCACCCCGGGGATGGTCAGCCCTTGCTGCTCACGATCACGGCGTCGGGGCCCTTGCCCTGCGGCACCATCGGGAACACCTTGGCCATCTGGTCCGTGTGGACGTCGATCAGCGCCGGGCCGTCGTGCGCGAGCGTCTCGCGGAGCGCGTCCTCGAGGTCGGCCTCGTCGGTGACCGTGGTGCCCGGCATGCCGTAGGCCTTCGCGATCTCGGCGAAGTTCGGCTGGAAGGCCTCGTAGCTCGTCCCCGAGTAACGGCCCTGCCAGAAGAGCTCCTGCCACTGGCGGACCATGCCGAGGTAGCCGTTGTTGAGGATGATCACCTTGACCGGCAGGTCGTACATCTGCGCGGTGGAGAGCTCCTGCAGCGTCATCTCGAAGGAGCCGTCGCCGGCGATGTCGATGACGAGCTCGTCCCGGCCGAGGGCGACCTGCGCGCCGAGGGCGGCGGGAAGGCCGAAGCCCATCGTGCCGAGGCCTCCGGAGGTGAGCCAGCGGCGGGGACGGTCGAACAGGTAGTGCTGGGCGGCGAACATCTGGTGCTGCCCGACGTCGGTGGCGACGACGGCCTGCCCGCGGGTGATCTCGTAGAGCGCCTTCACGACGTGCTGCGGAGGGATGGCGCCGTCGGTGTCCGTGTTGATCTCGTACGGGTTGTCGGCCTTCCACTTCATGACCTTCTCGCGCCAGGCGGTGCGCTCGGCCTCGTCGTGGCGGCGCTCGACCCGGGCGTAGGCGTCGGCCAGCGCCCCGAGGGCCGCCTTGGCCTCGCCCGCGATGCCGATGTGGGCGGCGCGGTTCTTCGAGATCTCGGCCGGGTCGACGTCGATGTGGATGATCTTCGCGTTCGGCGCCCACTCGTTCATGACCGTCGACAGGACGCGCTCGTCGAAGCGCACCCCCACCGCGATCACCAGGTCGGACTCCTGGAGCGACCACGTCGCGGCCGCGATGCCGTGCATGCCCGGCATCCCGATCCACAGCGGGCTCGACGCCGGGAATCCGCCCAGGCCCATGAGCGTGGTCGTGACGGGAACGGCGGTCGTCTCGGCGAGGCGCGTGAGCTCCTCGGCCGCCTCGCCGATGACCACGCCGCCGCCCGCGTAGATGACGGGGCGCTTCGCCTGCGCGATGGCCTGGGCCGCCGCGGCGATCTGCCGCGGGTGGCCGGCACCGGTCGGCGGGCGGTAGCCCTCGATCGCCGGCGGCAGCGGGCCGTCGTACTGCTCGACGTCCTGGCCCCACACGTCGACGCAGACGTCGACGAGGACGGGGCCGGGACGGCCGGTCTCGGCGATGTGGACGGCCTCGGCGATGGCCTGTGGGAGCTCCTCGGCCTTCTTGATGAGGTAGCTGTGCTTCACGATCGGCAGGGTGATGCCGACGATGTCCGCCTCCTGGAAGGCATCGGTCCCGACGCGCGTCGAGCCGACCTGGCCGGTGAGGGCCACCATCGGGACGGAGTCCATGTAGGCGTCGGCGATCGGGGTGACGAGGTTCGTGGCACCCGGTCCGGACGTCGCGGTGCACACCGCGGCACGTCCGGTGACCTTGGCGTACCCCTGGGCCATGTGGCCCGCGCCCTGCTCGTGGCGGGTCAGGAAGGTCCGGATGTCGGGCTGGTCGGACAGCGCGTCGAACAGCGGGATCACCGGGCCGCCGGGGATGCCGAACACGGCGTCGACGCCCGCCCGCTTGAGTCCGTCCAACGCTGCATCAACGGCACGCATACATTTGCTCCTGAGGGTCGCGTAGTCTCGAACCGCTGCACGCGGGTTCGCAGCCTGGAGCGTAACAAGACCTCAAGGAGGATCGACGTGGGATCCACACCTCCCCCCAACAAGCCCTCGTTCGCCGAAGAGAACGCCATGCGTGTGGCGAGCGAGTCGCTGTCCTACTACGACCAGGAGGCCGACACCTACAACTGTTCGTACGGTCCGCCGGCCCCGAGCGTCGCCGTGCGCGACGACGAGCGCGATCTCATCGTGCGGGTCGACCCGCACACGAACCAGGTGCTCGGGTTCACGATCCCCAACTTCAAGGCCTGGCACGCCGCCAACGCCGACGAGGACGGCGGCTTCGAAGTGGACCTCCCCCCGGTGTGGGGCGCCGACGCCGCAGACGCGGACCCGGCGGAGTAGAGTACTAACTAACCGGTTAGCGTCCGGCTCGGCCACGGCGGGCGGCGGCGCACACGACGGCGACGGGGCCGAGTAGGATGGTCTAACCGGTTCGTCACACACGCATCGAAGGAGCCCGAATGGCGGTCGACACACAGCGCGTCGAGGACTTCAAGCTCGACAAGGAGCCCTATTACCTCCCGGTCGGCAACGAGGTGGAGCTGTTCGAGGCCGCCTACAACGCCCATCTTCCGGTCATGCTGAAGGGCCCCACCGGCTGCGGCAAGACCCGGTTCGTCGAGCACATGAGCTGGCGGCTGTCACGCACGCTCGTGACCGTCGCCTGCCACGAGGACCTCACCGCGAGCGACCTCGTGGGCAAGTACACCCTCCGCGGCGACGAGACCGTCTGGCAGGACGGTCCCCTCACGATCGCCGTGAAGTCCGGGGGCATCGCCTACCTCGACGAGGTCGTGGAGGCCCGCAAGGACACCACGGTGGTCATCCACCCCCTCACCGACGACCGGCGGATCCTGCCGCTCGAGAAGAAGGGCGAGATCGTCCAGGCGCCGGACGACTTCCAGCTGGTCATCAGCTACAACCCGGGCTACCAGTCGGTGCTCAAGGACCTGAAGCACTCCACGAAGCAGCGCTTCGTGGCACTCGACTTCGACTACCCCAGCGCGGAGCTCGAGGAGGAGATCGTCCGCAACGAGGCCGGGGTGGACGCCGAGACCGCGGCGCGTCTCGTGAAGATCGCGGAGAAGGTCCGCAACCTCCGCCAGCACGGCCTGGAGGAGGGCGTCTCCACGCGCCTCCTCGTGTACGCCGGCCAGCTCATCGGCAAGGACATCGACCCCGTGGCCGCCTGTCAGGCGACCATCTGCAAGCCGATCACCGACGACCAGGACATGCAGCGCTCAATCGTCGAGATCGTCGCCACGCAGTTCTGATGATGGCTACTCGGGGCGGGAGGGGGTCATGAGCTTCGGTCCCTCCGTCGGCAACGTCGGGATGTACATCGCCCGGGAGATGCTCGCGAGCGTCCCCGAGGAGGACCGCCCGCGCTACCTGCGCCTGGTCGAGGAGATCGCCGAGCTGAAGTACCAGCTGGGCGTCGAGGTCGCACGCCAGCTGCCGCGTCTCCTGGCCGAGCACGACACGGACCTGGTCCAGACCTACCTCGACCAGGTCAAGTCGGTCGCCGCCTCGGGCTGGAAGTCCAGCGTGGAGGTGGCCAAACAGCTGCCGGATCTCTACGACGCGCCGGACCCGGCGATGGCGACGGCATACGTCGACATCGTCACCGAGGCGACCGCCGGCCCCGCCGAGGCGGACGAGGACACCAAGTTGCTCGCCTCCGAGCTCGAGGACCTCGAACGCGAGATCCGGGAGATGGAGCCCAAGATCCAGCGGGCCCAGGAGATCAAGTCCCACCTGGCCGCGAAGGACCGGCGCGACGAGACCCGGCGCAAGCACGCGGTCGATCTCGCCGCCGCCCTCCCCAGCGTCCTGGCACGCCTTCGCCCGAAGTACCGCCCCGTGTTCCTGATGGAGATCAACCGCGTGGCCGCGGCCGACTCCGAGGCCGCGCTGGAGGCCGCCGACACCCTCCTCGACCTGCTGAACGGCGAGCGCCTGTCGGCCGAGGGCGCCGAGGAGTGGGTCCGCCGCGGACTGGACGTCCTCGAGCGCAACAAGGAGGTCGGACGCGGCTACTTCCGCCTCGGGTCGAAGTACGCCCTCGACGTCGTCGAGGAGCTCCACGAGGGCCTCGCCCTCAAGGACGTGGCCCGTGTGCTCAAGCTGTACGCGACGGCGCTCTGCGGCCGCGACGTGGCGATCCGCTCGACCCTCGAGACCTACGCCATCGAGGCGTTCGGGTCCGATCACGTCGTCCTGCCGCCCGACATGCGCTACTTCGAGGACGACGACACCAACTTCACGGCCTACAAGGTGGCCACCGCCCACGGGGCCGGACGGATCGAATTCGGAACGTACGACTTCCGCATCGACGAGATCCCGGATCTGGTCGGCGGACTCGAGGCACGCTACGGAGGCTCACTGTGACCACCCGGCCGGCCGAGGAGAGCGACCTCGCTCGCTTCTACTCCCTCTTCCCCAACCAGGCGCTCGCCCGGGACCTGTTCAACGTGATCGAGGGCCACCGCGTCGATCACCAGCTGCAGCGGATGTACCCCGGCATCAAGCGGGACATGGCGACCATCGCCGCCGCCACCCTCGAGCGCCGCGACGGCATCGGACCGTCCATGACCGAGGCCCAGGCCGTCGTCGAGGGGCTCATCATCACCACGATCGGCGCCACCCCCGACCTCTCGGACCTCCCGGACATGACCGCCGCCATGGTGGCGCAGGCCATCGCCATGCTGGAGCCCCTGGCGTCCGAGGACGCCCGGGTCGCCGACAGCGCGCGGATCACGGCGGCCGTCTACCAGCTGATCGACGACGGCCTCCGCCGCGGCGCCGAGAGCCCCTACGCCGTCGACCCCGGTGCCCCGAACCCCTTCCAGGACTCGGTCGACGAGATGGAGGGCGAGGCCGGCGAGCAGCAGCTCCCGGAAGAGGCCCCCGGGGGAGGCGCGGACGACTACTCCGCCGCGGACATGCCCCCGTTCATGACCCCGGTCATGGAAGAGCTCATGCAGCAGAAGGCGAAGGAGCGCGCGGAGGCCGGCGAGAAGGCCGACGAGGGCGCGACCCTGGAGGACTCACCGGCCGAGTCCCCGGACCCGGCCGACGTCGAGGGCGCGATGCAGACCCAGGAGGTCCAGGCCGACGGGAACGCCGACAGCGACGACCTCGCGCAGCAGGCCGAGACCTCCCCCGACCAGATCGTCGCCAAGCCCGGCGAGGCGCCGGACGCCCAGTCCGACGACAAGGAGGGCCAGGGCGCGGAGATGCTCCGCGGGGCCGGCCCGGACGTCCCCATCGTCGAGGCCGACGAGGAGGAAGAGGAGGACCTCGGGGAAGAGGTCTTCATGTACGACGAGTGGGACCACAAGATCGAGGACTACCGGCCGGCCTGGTGCACGCTGCGCGAGTCCCGTGCGACCCGCGTCCAGGACGCCTTCGTCGCGGCCACCTTCCACGAGTACGGCGGTGTCGTCAGCCAGATCCGGCGCAACTTCCAGCTCATGCGGCCGGAGCGGCTGCGCAAGATGCGCTACCAGTCGGAGGGCGACGACCTCGACATCGACGGGCTCGTCGAGTACGTCGTCGACCGGCGGGCGCGCATCAGCCCGACCGACCGCGTCTACATCAAGCGCGACAAGAAGGACCGTGACGTGGCGACGGCGTTCCTCGTCGACATGTCGAGCTCCACGGACCGCAAGATCGACGGACGCAAGCGGATCATCGACATCGAGAAGGAGGGCCTCCTCCTGATGTCCGAGGCCCTCGAGGCGATCCGGGACGAGTACGCCATCTACGGGTTCTCCGGCTCCGGCCGCGAGGACTGTGAGTTCTACACCGTGAAGGACTTCGGGGAACGCTATGACGGCCGCGTCAAAGGTCGCATCGGCGGCATCTACGCCCGCCAGAAGACGCGTATGGGACCCGCCCTCCGGCACGCCACCCGCCGGCTCATGGCCGTCGACGCCCAGGTCAAGCTCCTGATCCTCCTGACGGACGGGAAGCCGTACGACTCCGACACCTACCAGGACAACACCTATGCGCAAGAGGACACCAAGATGGCCCTGCGCGAGGCCAAGCGCGAGAAGATCCACCTCTTCTGCGTGACGGTGGACCAGGAGGCCGCGGACTATCTCCCGGACATGTACAGCGATGCGAACTTCGTGATCATCGACGACGTCCGCACCCTTCCGCAGAAGCTGCCCCAGCTGTACCGCCGCCTCACGACCTGACCGGACCCGCGTGGTCCCCCATCGCCGGAGATCTTGTCCACACCCCGGGGAAATGACTCGCGCCTCCACCCCCCACCCCGGGTAATCGACTCGCTCACCGGCGTGCGGCGCCCACACCGCGGCTCAGGTGACGCACCGGAACCGGGGTATTCCACTCGCGCCAACCGCCGATCGCCCCCGGGAAGCGGCACACGACCGGGGTAGACGACTCGCGGACGACCCCGACCGCACGCCGATACCGGGGGTATCCCACTCGCGCACCGGGTTCACGGCGCGGCGGAACGGGGGTAGACGGCTCGCAATCGACCGGGGGTATCCCACTCGCGCCACCCCGGGTAAACGCCTCGCGCAACGATCCACGGAACACCTGCAAAACAGCCGATTTTTGCGCCGGCAGTTCAGTATGCAGTTAAAAGACCAGTCATTCCAGGGTCGGGCGCCGCCGCCCGTGCCAATCGGCCCGGGCGCCCGACCCGCGGCGATCACACGTTGCGAGCGAGGTACCCGGGGTAATTCACTCGCGCCCCCGCGCAATCCTCGGCGACGTGTGCAAACGTCCCGTCACCGAATGTCCTCACCCGTCCCACCACCACGTGACGAACCGGCACTCACCGGACTCCAGGAGCAGCTCGCCCTCATCGAGCCGCAGAACCTGGCCCGGCTGGAGCAGCCGCTGCGGCATGGGTTCGCCGACCGTTCCACCGCGCGCAAGGGACTGGAGATCGCCGCCGGAGTGGCCATCGCCGACCGGCTCGGCACCATCTCGCAGAAACAGGGACGCCAGATCGGACCGAACGCGTACAAGATGATCGTCTGGCTCGGCTCCCGCTGGCTCCAGATGGAGGCCCCCGGGAACACCGCGGTCCCCTTCACCCAGTACCGCATCCTCCACGACTTCAGCTGGCAGCACAACGGCAAGCCGGCCCGCCAGGCCCTCCGGCAGACCCTCCTGAACCTCCAGGAGGCACGCTGGGAGGGTGAGGTGAACGACCCGGTGACGGGGCGCAAGACCCACGAGGACCACTTCGGGATCATCGACCGGATCATCTGGCCGGTCATCGCGAACGGGAAGGCGCAGCGGCAGGGGGCGATCTTCCTCGGCAGCTGGTTCCTGGAGCAGTTGCGCAACGAGGCCGGCGAGTGGCTCGACTGGGACATCGTCCGTGACCTGCCGCCGATCGCCCGGAAGTTCTACGGGCTGCTCGAGAACGATCGTTTCATGACCCGCGAGAACGGCCTCGAATGGCACAGTTACACCCTCGCGGGACCCCTGTTCGCCTCTCTCGGATCCTCCTGCAAGCGTGACCGCGACAACGTCGCCGCCGTCATGCGCGCCTGTGAGGCCATCGCGAGCCTCGACTCCCGGTACGCCTTCAGCCGTGAACGGGTGCTCGACACCCGCGGGGGATGGGTGAACCAGGTCGTCGTCAGCCGGATCCCCCGGGCACCCATCCTGCGTCGCGGCGCCATCCGGCGCGCTACCGTGACCGCGCCGGGGGTGTGATCCAGCGCTCGAGCGGCGGCATGGGGTTGGCCGTGTGACGCACGGCCGGGTCGAGGGCCGCTGCGACGGCCTCCCCCACCGCCCCCTGGTCGCCGTGCTCGCGCACGTCGGCGAGAACCATGGCGAGACCGATGCGCACGAGCGTCGCACGTTCCAGGTCGCGCCGTCCGGGGTGGTCGTCCTTCCAGTCGGCGACGAGCGCATCGAGCGCGTCGAGCGTCGCCTGGGCGACGCGCATGTGAAGACGCCCGTCCACGGGGACCGCGGGACGCGTGTTGCCGCGTTCCGGCGCGACGGCGACCGGCACGTATGCGGCCCGTTCGGCCGGACCGGCCGCCTCCGCGACGGGCTCGGGGACCCGGGTCGTCACCGAGCGCCGGCGTGTCACCGGACCGCCCCCCGACTCCGGACCGGGGCCAGGGCGCGTGAGGACGTCCGTCGCCGGCCGATCGAAGCTCGCGGCGTTCGCGGCCAGGTCCTTGAGTGCGTGATCGCGTGCGCTCGTACCGTCACCCGACATGGGTCACGCTCCGATCCGTGGTGAAGACCTCGTCGGCGATCCGATCCCAGACCTCGCGGAGCTTCGGGTCGATCGCGGTCACCCCCACCCGCTCGCTCGCCGCCTGCCGGTAGGCCACGCGTTTGGAGACGACCGTGTCGAGGACCGGCCACGGCGCGCCGGCCCGCAACGCGTCGGCGGTGGCACGCCCGTCGACGGTGTGGAGTTCGGCCAGGGTCAGCAGGATCCCGCGCACCTGGAGGCCGGGGTTCAGGCGATGGCGTATCTCGGCGAGGTGGCGCGCCAGCTTGGCGAGACCCTCCAATGCGTAGACCTCCGGCGGGCAGGGCACGAGTATCCCGTCCGCGGCCACCCATGCGTTGGTTGCGATGAGGTCGAACCCGGGGGCCGTGTCGATGATGGCTACGTCGTAGTCGTCGTCGAGGGGTGCGAGCACCTCACGAAGAAGCTGCTCGCGGCCGGACACGTTGAGCAGGACCGCGGCGTCGTCGTCCAGTGAGTTCTCGGCGGGGATGACGTCTCCGCAGTCGATGTCGCCGCTTCGCGGCTGATCGAACACTGCACGGATCATGTCCTCGTTCAGACGCAGGTTGGCCGCCGCGCGCAGCAGGGCCGAGAGCCCGACCGCGTCGGGGTCCATGCCGACGTGGCGGGACAGATGCGCCTGGGGGTTGGCGTCGATCGTGAGCACCCGGAGCCCACGTCTCCGTGCGGCCTCGGCCAGGTTGACGGTGGTCGTGGTCTTCCCCACCCCACCCTTCTGATTGCTGATCGCGATGACGTCCACAGCGACTCCTCATCCGCATTCCCACCGTATGACGTCCACATGTTCGCCAGCAACGCGGGATGTCCTCCTGATGGGATCAACCGGTGGGCCGCCAGAAGAGGACGTGCTACGCCGATCGTCATCACCAGCCGGACAACGAGAGCACGGGAAGCGCTGCAGGCAATGCGCTGTACCTCAACGGGATGGAGGGAAGCGTTGCATCTCCGGAGGTGGACGACATCCGAAGTATGTGAATGTGGTGACGACATTCGCTGCATGTACAGCGCTGCATGTACATTCATATGGTTCGGATTGTGGGCGGGGGAGTCCCATCTGTCCGGTGCCCCGGCCCGGGTGACGGGCGCGAGTCGTTTACCCCGGGTGTCGTGTCGGCGGTGCGGCAGGATTCCCGCTTCGATGTCCGACGGGCGCGATGTCCGCCGGCTGCGGGACCGTGGTCGTGTGACGGGCGTGGGGAGACCTGCCGGACCGCCGCCGTCCGGTGTGGAGTTGGGTCCACGGCTTCCGTTCCTCCGGGGGACGGGGGTGCGACCGTCGCCCGCCGGAGCGGACGTGTCCGGTCAGCCGCGTCGAGTCTCTCGCCCCCGCGTCCCGGCGGGTTCCGGGCCGGCGGGGGGAAGGGGGGCTGCACCCCGGGCCCCGGCGGGCGTCCCAATTGGCAATGGACCTCCTCGCCTCCGATCCCCCCCGGCCCCGGGCCCAGACAGGCCTGACCGCCACCATCGCGATCGCTACCCCGATCCTGTCCGCACGAGGTTGAATGGCAACGGCCAGCAGGCAAGGAAGCCAGGTCACTACGGCCACCGGCAGGCTCCACTGATACAGGTTCACCAGATCCGAGACGAATTGACGAAGTGCGCGCATGATTTACCTCGCCTCGCCTTGGTCTTGCACCATCACGGTCGCCAGCAGCAGCGTGAAGGTGCGCGTCTTGGATACCGTCTGCGATCCACCCAGGATCATCGGCAGTGACTCGCCGAGGGTGCGGCGCGTGTTCTGCGTGTCGTCTTGATCCAGCGCCGTCATGAGTACGGTCTGCCCGTTGCGCACGATGAGATCCTGCTTCGGGATACCTTTGCCGACGAGGTTGATGGTCTGCACAGACTGCTGGTTGTCGCCAGAGCCGGACGTGAATTTTTCCAGCGGGCCGTCCTGCTTGGACTGATCCAGCGCGATCGTCAGGTTCACGTCATCCCGCGACGTCGCGTCCGCGTAGACGGCCAGCTTGAAGCCGACAGTGGCCGTCGATGTCGTGATGCCGGGGACGCCGCCCGTGCCGCCGACGCTCGATGCCGCGGGCGTCGTGCCGGACACGTACGAGAACGTGCGACGGTTGTTGTACTGAAAACCGTGCCGGTTACGCATCGAGACTGGAATCGTCAGGTTCGACGTCACCGTGCCGTATTGCTTGAGTGCGCTGACAATGGCCTGCGTTCCGCTGAAGCCACCCGACGTCAGGTTCAGCCCCAAGCTGCCCGCGGACGACGAAACCAGCGTCGCCGGCGATAGCGCCGTCGCCGTGAATCCCGGCAGGTTGTTCAAAGCCTTCGTCAGCACCACATTCCAGTCCACGCCCGCCTCGCCGTTGTCGGACACGGTCAGGTCGATCATCTGGAATTTGAGCGTCACCATGCGCGAGTAGATTGCCACCTGACGACGCACGATCTCGTCGGCGGCATCCACCGCTTCCTTGGTATCGCGCAGCGTCAACAGGCCGGTCGCCGGGTTGAGTTCCGCGTTGCCGACCAGCGTCATCGCCGGCTCGATGCTCTTCTTCACACCCGCCAGATCGTCCTGATCCTTGATCTCGGACTTAGCCACCGCGTCCACCTGGTTGCTCTGGCCGCCACTGGTGCTACCGGAGCTCGAGCCTTGCGCGGACTGCTTGAACTCAGTGGTGAACGAGTTGGTGCCGGCCTGCATCGGCAGTTGCCACGTCTTCGTCACCAGACGGTAAAAGCGGATGACACCCTTCTCGCTGTTGAACTCCCAGTTGATACCGAGCCGCGTCGCAACGGTATCGAGCATGGTAGCGAGCGGCATCTTCTCGCTGTTCTTGAACTCGACGTTCAGGGCGTTATCGAGCAGCGGCGTCGCTTGCGACGCGGCGGACAAGCCGCCGCCCGCGGTCAGCGCGCCGGGCAGCGGGCTGTTCAGGGTCGGCGCCGGGCCCAGGCGGTGCTGCGGGCGAGGGACGAGGCCCTGGCCCCGGCCCTCGAGGTCCTCACGTCGGCGGAGCGGGCGCAGCTGCTCCGGCTCACCGAGAAGC
>CALMEC010000249.1 GCA_937862675.1 uncultured Actinomycetes bacterium | reverse complement strand
CGGACGGCGGCGCGGCGAAACACGGGGGGGGGACGGGTTACCACCCCGACGCCGGCCATTAAGGGGGCGGTCTGGATGTCCCCCCGGTCGGTCTGCGTTTCCCCGCCGGCCCCGTCCTCCGCCGTGTCGATGAGCCCGTACTGGCCGAGTGCGGCGATGAGCGCCAGCGGGGCGCCCGTGCGCTCGACCACCTCGTCCACCTCGACCCGGGCGCTCGGCGCGGGCTCTCCCAGGTTCGCGCGCTTCAGCTGGCGGGCCTGGTTGGCCACGCTGAACGATCCCGACGTGGAGGACTCGAGCTCCTGCCGGATGACACGGAGGGGGAGGAACTCGTCGCGTTGCAGCCGCAGGATCGTCCGGAGACGCTCGATGTCGTTCTGCGAGTACTTGCGGTAGCCGCCCTCCGTCCGTTGCGGCGTGATGAGCCGCTGATCCTCCAGGAACCGGATCTTCGAGATCGAGATCGAGGGGAACTCCGCCTTGAGCTCCTTGCAGACCCGGCCGATCGTGACCCCCTTCTCCGGGGCGGTTGTCACGGGCTCGCTCACCGTATGAACACCAGCCGGAACTTGCCGATCTGGATCTCGTCACCGTCGAGAAGGGCCTCCGGCTCGTCGATCCGCCGCCGGTTGACGTACGTGCCGTTGAGGCTGCCGAGATCGCTCAGGACGACGTCGCCGTCCGTGACCACGACCTCCGCATGACGGCGTGACACGGTCACGTCGTCCAGGAAGATGTCGGCGTCCGGGTCGCGGCCCAGGCTGACCGTGGCCCCCGCCCCCAGCCGGACCACCTGTCCGGGGACCCCCGCCCCCGCGCGGACCGCGAAGGCCGGCCCCTCGACGCCTCCGTGCGCCCCCGCGACGATGTCGCCGGTGGGATCCGGGATGGAGAACGGTCCGGTGGTCTGTCCCCCGGACGTCTCCTGGGGCAGACGCGCACCGCACCGTTCGCAGAACGCGTGGCCGGCGGCGCTCTGATGGAAACCGCAGTCGGGGCAGTACATCAGTCGGGGTCCCTCTCCGGGCTCAATGCGCGCTCCATGTCAGTGATCTCCCGTGGCGTCAGCGCCAGCGGGACGTCGCCCGTCAGCCTCCGGCGAAGGTCCGCCCGGGCCAGCTCGAGCTGGCCGTGCAGGAAACGGCGCTGGAACGAGATCTCGCGTTCACGCCGTGCGAGCCGGTGGACTTCGTCGCGCAGCTGGGCGTCGCTCAGCGCGGCGAATTCGACGCTGGACGACGAAACGTGCTCGTTTCCGGGATCTTCGGGTGGGGCCATCGACGGCAGCATAGCCGACGGAGCCCAAAACCTCATGTGGAGCCTGAGGCTCGCAATCGGCGTCTCGCGTCACGGGCGTAGTTCGCGATGGTTGCAACGGAGAGGGCGACGGCGATCCAGAAGAGCACGTCTCCCCCGACCCAGGTGCTGAGCAGGCACATACCGGTGGCCACCATCGCCACGAGCGAGCTGGCCTTCCCCCAGAAGTCCACCCGCATCTCGACGCCCTTCCGGGCGAGCCAGACGAACGCGACGACGGCCCCGGCGTCCCGCACCAGGATGACGACGGGCGCGACCCAGTGGAGTCGCCCGAAGTGCAGGAGGGCGATCAGCCCGACGGCCATGACGAGGCGGTCCGCAAGCGGGTCGGCGATGCGCCCGAACCGCGACTCGGCACCCAGGTGGCGGGCCAGCTTCCCGTCGATGAAGTCGGTGATCGCGATACCCGCGAACAACCACGCCACGAACGCCGACGTGGGTCCCGAGTGGACGGCGACCGCCCAGATGAGGACCGGCAGGCCGGCGAGGCGGGCGATGGGGATCGCGTTGGGCAGCCACCACAGCCGCGGTTTCCCGATGTTGTCGCTCACGTGAATCGGGGCGAGAGGATTTGAACCTCCGACCGCCCGGCCCCCAGCCGGGTGCGCTACCAGACTGCGCCACGCCCCGAAGCCCCGAGAGGCTACCACAGGCGGCCGTCCTCCCACCCCGCCCCGGGCGTGGTCCGCGGGGGTCGTCCCGGCCGCTCGCGACGGCCTCCGGACGGGCGGGACCCGGCGCCTCAGGAGCCCGCGGCCGACCTCAGCCGGGACTCGATGTCACCCCATGACGGGGCCAGGTTCGGGACCTGTCGCACGCACTTCGCGATGGCGTCCGCCTGCCCCCGCGCCCGGGACCGCAACTCGGCATCGCCGCCGCCGTCCCTCTCGATCTCCGCCACGGCGTCCTTGACGGCCTGCGGCACCTGCCGTCCGTAGTCGGAGCATGCCTTCGAGGTCTTCTGATCGACGGTCGAGAACGCATCGTCGACGCGCTGGCGGAGCCGGTCGACGTCGTCCTTCCAGGGCGCGGTCCAGATGATCCCGAACGACCCGGCCACGAGCAGGGCGATGACGATCCACTTGATCACGAGACCGTCCCCGCCCCCTCGGTCGCCGGGAACCGTCGTGCCACGTAGTCCTCCACGAGTTCCATGAAGTCCCGGGCCAGGTTCGGGCCCTCCAGGGTGATGTGCTTCTGGCCGTCCACGTACACGGGCGCCCGTGGTTCCTCGCCCGTGCCGGGCAGGCTGATCCCGATGTCTGCGGCGCGGCTCTCCCCCGGGCCGTTGACGATGCAGCCCATCACCGCGACCTTGAGCTCGGCGACGCCCGGGCGCTCCGTGCGCCACGCGGTCATCCGTTCCTCAAGGCGCGCCTCGATGGCCTGAGCGAGTTCCTGGAAGACCGTGCTGGTGGTGCGACCGCAGCCGGGGCAGGCGGTGACCTCGGGTCGGAACGACCGCAGTCCGAGGCTCTGCAGGATGTCGAGGCAGACACGCACCTCGAGGGAACGGTCACCTCCGGGCTCCGGGGTGAGTGACGCCCGGATGGTGTCGCCGATGCCGCCTTCCAGGAGGACCGAGAGGGCGGCGGACGTGGCGACGATGCCCTTGGTCGACATGCCGGCCTCGGTGAGGCCGAGATGGAGCGGATAGTCGCAGCGCGCGGCGAGGTCGCGGTAGACCGCGACCATCTCCGAGAGCCGGCTGGCCTTGCAGGAGAGGATGATGCTGTCGTGGGCGAGGCCGATCTCCTCCGCGGCGTCCGCCGAGCGCAGCGCGCTCTGGACCATGGCCTCCCGCAGGACCTCCTCGGCGCCGCGGGGGTCGTCCGCACGGGCGTTGGCGTCCATCAGCTCGTCGAGCAGCTCGGGATCGAGGGAGCCGGCGTTGACACCGATACGCACGGGCTTGCCGTGGTCGATGGCCGCGCGGACGATCTCGGCGAAGTTGCTGTCGTGGCGGTCGCGGCGCCCCACGTTCCCGGGGTTGATGCGGAACTTGTCGAGCGCGTCGGCACAGTCCGGGAACTCGCGCAGGAGTGTGTGACCGTTGTAGTGGAAGTCGCCCACGAGGGGCACCGACACACCGAAGTCGTCCCGCAGACGCGTCCGGATCTCGGACACCTGCGCCGCGGCGGCACGGTTGTTGACCGTGATCCGCACGATCTCCGACCCCGATGCCGCGAGTGCCGCGACCTGGGCCGCCGTGGACGCGGCGTCGGCCGTGTCGGTGTTCGTCATGGACTGGACCACGACCGGCGCCCCGCCGCCGACGGCCACGGAACCCACCATGCAGCGGACGCTGACGCGCCTCATCGGTTGAAGCCCTCTCCGGTCAGTCGACCGATGTCGTTGTTGACGGCGTAGACGGCCAGGAGCAGGATGACCGCGATCCCGACGATCGAGGGGCGCTGGTACACGGCGATGGAGAGCGGCCTGCGGCGCAGGCGCTCGGCGGGCGCGAACACGATGTGCCCTCCGTCCAGCGGGAGCAGCGGGATGAGGTTCATGATCGCCAGGATCAGGCTGATGATGCCGACGAAGCGGAGGATCACGCTGATGCCGTCGGACGCGAACTCGTTGTAGGTGGCGCCGATCCCGATCGGCCCCTGCACCTGCTCGCGGACCTCCTTGCTGGTGAACAGGCGGCCCATCGCGCGCACCTGTTCGCTCGTGAGATGCCAGCTGAAGCTGACGGCGTTGCGGACCCCCTCCACCGGACCGTCGCGCACCGTCCCCGTCCTGATCTGGTCGAACGTGACGCCGAGACGCCCGATCGAGGCGTCGTCGTCCGCCGGGGTGAGCGGCGGCGTCCGGACGGTGTGTGCCTCCTCGCCGCGCACGAACGCGACGGTGACGGGCTTGCCGACGTTGGACTGGATCTCGTCCCGGGCCCTCTCGACGCTGTTCTCGACCGCGTCGGGGTCCGCCGACTGCTCGATCGCGACACCGTTGACGGCGGTTATGCGGTCACCCCCCAGGATCCCCCCCTGTGCCGCCGGACCGCCGGCCGCCACGCTGTGGATGCTGCCGTCCAGCTGGAAGACCGGGGTGCCGATCCAGAACGACATGGTGAAGACGACGAGCGCGACGACGACGTTGGCCATCGGCCCGGCGAGGATGGTCGCGACCTTGCGCGGCGTCGTGGAGTTGCAGTAGGCGCGGGCCGCGACCTCGGGCCGCATCGGGACCTCTCGCGCCAGCGTGACCGCGCCCTCACCGCGCAGCCGTCCAGAGCGCACCCATCCGTCGGCCGTCGGCTCGATGCGCCGCCGCTCCTCGCGGGCACGCTCCTCCTCCCGGAGCACATCCTCCACCCGCACGTCGTCACGCGGCAGCGTGAGCGTCTCGCGCTCGACCAGGGACTCACGGGTCATCCCGGTGATCGACACGAACCCGCCCAGGGGGAGCCAGCCGATGCCGTACTCGGTCTCGCCGCGGCGGAACGACCAGAGGGGACGGCCGAAGAAGATGGAGAAGCGCTCCACCCGCATCCCGCACATCTTGGCCACGACCATGTGACCCATCTCGTGCAGGAGGATGAGCACCATCAGGATGGCGACGAAGACGATGACGTTGACGATTGTCATGCGCGCACCGCCAGCCGGTCGTCGACGTGACGCCGCGCGGAGGCATCGGCGTCCGACACCGCGTCGAGGGTCGTGGCGGGCAGGGATTCGATGGTGTCCAGCGCGTCCTCCACGAGGTCGGCGATCTCGAGGAAGCGGATCCGTCCCGCGAGGAAGGCGGCGACGGCGACCTCGTTGGCGGCGTTGAGGACGGCGGGGGCGGTGCCCCCGGTGCGTCCGGCCTCGCGTGCGAGCGCGAGACAGCGGAACGTGTCGACGTCGGGCGCCTCGAACTCGAGGCGGCGTCCGACCAGGTCGACGGCCTCATGCGGTGGCGGCGGCTGCGGCCACATCAGCGCGTGACCGATCGGGACCCGCATGTCCGGCGGTCCGCAGTGCGTCAGGACGCTCCCGTCGACCAGCCGGATCATGGCGTGGACGAACGACTGCGGATGCACGACCACCTCGACCTCGTCGTCCGAGAGGTCGAACAGGTGACACGCCTCGATGACCTCGAGCCCCTTGTTCATGAGCGTCGCCGAGTCGATCGTGATCTTGGCGCCCATGGACCACGTGGGATGCGCCAGGGCGTCGGAGACCGTCACGGCCTCCAGCTCACCGCGGGTGCGCCCGCGGAAGGGCCCGCCCGACGCGGTGAGGACGGTGGATGTGACCGTCGCGCGCTCGACACCCTCCAGGAGCTGGAAGAGCGCCGAATGCTCCGAATCGACGGGAACGAGCCGTGCGCCGCTGCGGAGCCGCGCGGCGCGGACGAGGTCGCCGCCGGCCACGAGGCTCTCCTTGTTGGCGAGCGCGACGTCGATCCCCCGCTCCAGGGCCGCCAGTGTGGGGCGCAGCCCCGCCGCCCCGACGATGGCGTTGAGGATGATGTCCGGCGATGTGGCATCGATGAGCGCCGCGTACGCCGGATCGGCGGGGACCGTGCCGGAGCCGTCGGCGCAGCTGGTGGCGACACCGCCGCGGTCGGCGGCCTGACGGGCCATCGTGGCCGCGTCGCGTCCGCATGCCAGCCCGCACAGCACGAGATCGGCGCCGGCGGCCGACCACGCGCGTAGCGCGGCATGGTGGCCGCGCAACAGGCTGGAAGCATCCTCACCGCGGGGCAGCGCTGCCGGGTGGTGCACCACCACCACGCGCAACTGCTCCGGGGGGGCTTGGCTCAGCCGAGTTGCCCCGCGCTCGATCTGCGCCAGGGACACCTCCCCGTTCTTGTGTCGCCACATGCGCGTGGTGTTGACACCCAACACCAGCAGATCCTGCGATGCATGCAAGGGCTCGAGATCCGCACCGAACACCGTGGCGTAAAGCGCATACGGGCGGATCAGGCGCGTCCAGAGGTCGAACAAGGCCACGTCGTGGTTACCCGGCACGGCCAGGACAGGCACCCCCAATCGCGCGATGAAGTCCTGCGCCGCGCGAAACTGAGCGCGCCGCGCACGCTGCGTGATGTCGCCCGACAGCACCACCACATCCGGCCGCTGCTGCGCCGCCAGGGCGACCAGCGCCTCGACCACCGCAGCTTGTTCGGTGCCGAAATGCGTGTCGGAGATATGCAGCAGGACACTCATGCCGCAGCCTGCGGCACGTTTGCCG
>CALMEC010000248.1 GCA_937862675.1 uncultured Actinomycetes bacterium | reverse complement strand
CCCGACTCGAGCGAGGCCAGCACCGCCGCGCTCAGCCGTTGGCGCGCCTCGCCCATGGTCACGTAGAGCCGCCACGGCTGCAGGTTGACGTTCGACGCCGCGCGCTTCGACACCTCGATGATGCGGCGGATCTTGTCCTCCGGCACCGGGTCCGGCTTGAACACGCGCATCGAGCGGCGCGAGAGGATGGCGTCGGAGACTTTCATGGGCGGGGGTCCTGAAGGCGGATGGCGATCGATGGGGCGCATCTTGCCCGCCGGCCCCCGGGCGGCGGCCCGGGGGGGCCCCCCCGCCCGTTGGGCCCCGCCACAGCGCTGCGTAGAGGCCGCCGAGAGCGACGAGTTCCTCGTGCGTCCCGGCCTCGATGACCCGTCCGCTCTCGAGGACGTGGATCCGGTGGGCGCCGCGGACGGTGCTGAGGCGGTGGGCGATCACCAGTGTGGTGCGGCCCTCCGACACCAGTTCCATCGACTGCTGGATGGCCGCCTCCGTCTCGTTGTCCACGGCGGAGGTCGCCTCGTCCAGGACGAGGATGGCCGGGTCGCGGAGGATCGCGCGCGCGATCGACAGGCGCTGCCGCTGACCCCCGGAGAGCTTCTGCCCACGTTCTCCGACGACGGTCTCCATGCCGTCGTCGAGGGCGTCGACGAAGTCGGCCGCCTCGGCCAGGCGCGCGGCCTCGCGGATCTCCTCGGGAGTGGCGTCCGGTCGGCCGTAGGCGATGTTCTCGGCCACGGTGCCGTCGAACATGAAGACGTCCTGGCTGACGAGTCCCATCGCACCCCGCAGGTCGGTGAACGCGACGTCGCGGACGTCGTGTCCGTCCACCGTGACCCGCCCGGATGTGGTGTCGTAGAAGCGGAGGAGGAGCTTCACGATCGTGCTCTTCCCCGATCCGGTCGAGCCGACGACCGCATGGGTCTCGCCGGCGGGGACGTGGATCGAGACGCCCCGGAGGACCTCGGGCCCGGTCGAGTACCGGAAGCGCACGTCCTCGAAGCGGATCTCGCCGCGCACGGGTACGGGCAGACGCTCCGCCCCCGAGACGATCGTCGGCTCGATCGCCATGAGATCAAGGATGCGGCGCGTCGAGGCCATGGCGCGCTGGTAGAGGTCGAAGGTCTCGCCGAGCCGGGTGAGCGGCCAGAGGAGACGCTGCGTCATGAACACGAGCACGGAGAAGAGGCCGACGTCCAGGCTGCCGTTCAGGGCGGAGTGCCCGCCGATGATGAGCGTGCACGTGAAACCGGTGAGGACCGCCATGCGGATCAGCGGGACGAAGGCGGAGGAGAAGCGGATGGCGTCGCGGTTGGCATCCCGGTAGGCGTCGGACTCGGCGCCGATCCGCGCGACCTCGCGCTCCTCGGTGGTGAAGGCCTTGATGGTGGCGATGCCGCCCAGGTTGTTGGCCAGCGATGCCGACAGCTGTCCCACCCGCCGGCGCACATACGCGTACCGGGGCTCCAGCCGCCGCTGGTACATGAACGACCCCCAGAGGATGATGGGGATCGGGGCGAACGCCAGGAGCGCGAGGAGCGGGCTGATGATCGTGAAGACGGTCCCCACCACGATGACGTTCACGACCGTCTGGATGATGTCTCGAGCCCCGGTGTCGAGGAAGCGCTCCAGCTGGTTGACGTCGTCGTTGAGGACGGCCATGAGGCCGCCGGTGCTGGCGTCCTCGAAGTATCCGAGCTCCAGTCGCTGCACGTGGGCGTATGCGTCCATCCGGGCCTCGTGCTCCACCGTCTGCGCCAGATTCCGCCACAGGATCGAGTCCGCGTACTGGGTCAGGGACTCGCAGACCCAGACCACGAAGTTGAGGGCGCCGAGGAACAGGAGCTGGTGCCAGCGGGCGTCGATGCCGGTCCATCGCGAGACGAGGGACCGTTCGTCCTGCACGACCACGTCGATCGCGAAGCCGATGAGGAGCTCGGGGAAGACGTCGAACAGCTTGTTGAGCACCGACATCGTGGTGGCGAGCCAGAACCTCCGCCGATGTGCCGACGCGTATCGGAGGAGCCGACGGAAGGGCGGGGCGGTTTCGGACGTGGCGGCGATCGTCGGATCCTACCGGCGGGGGAGCGTCGCACGACCCGCGCTCGCGCGGGACGACGGGTGATCCGTGCCGGGGGTTCAGGTCCGCGGACGGGCTGCCGATACAGGGTGTGCCCCGCCATGGACGGCGGGGTCATCGTCACCGACAAGAGTCAGGGAGGACAGGTCAACGACGTGATTCGCTGACCGCGATGGACACCGTGCCGCCGTCATGGTCGCACCGTCCGTCACCCGACCGGCTCCGCGGGCCCTGCGCCCGCGGTTACCTGCGGAGGATGTCCCCGCCGCCATCGCTCATCCGATCGGCGCGGAGGAACCCATGGGGGTGTGTTCTGGGAGGCGCACACCCCCGACGCAGGTCTGTCGTCCTGCCGAGCCGAAGCCCTTGCATCCCGGGCACCGGAGGCTCACAATGGGCCGTGCTGTGAGCATGCTTCACGACGACAAAGGGCGCATCCGCCGGGTCCGGGTGGGCATCCTGCTCGGGATCACCCTGCCGATGGCCCTGTTCGGCCCCGCTCTTCTGGCGGCGGTGCCGTCCATCACCGAGAGCACCCTGTGGCGCGGCGCGCTCGTGTTCCTGACCGTGGCGATGTTCAAGGTGCCCCTGATGATCCTGCTGTTCGGGTTCATCCGTCGCAATCAGGAATGGCCGGGGCGCCCCACCAAGTGGAGCGATCACGAACTGGCGGAGATCCTGCAGGCGTTGCGCGGGCAGGCGGAGGCCGCCGAGCACTATCCGGACGCCGAGGCGCGGCTCGAGCGGCTGTCGAAGGACGCGTGGCATGTGTCGGACCAGCTGTCCGGCCCCCGGCAGGTGGACGCGCTCACGGTCGCACTGCAGATCGATGAGCGCCTCATCGCGCGGCGGCGCATCTCGTCGCCCACCGACACCGAGTGAGCGAGGCGTCGCTCGACATCCGGTTCGTCCGGACGGGTGGACGGCAGGCGCCGATCGACCAGATGTTCCGGGGCGTCCGGCTCGACCCCGACGACGTGACGACGTGGCTGGGGACCGAGCCGCCGGACATCCCGTACTCGCGGAGCCCGTCGCGTGACGTGGCCGTCTACCGGCTCGAGTTCCGGCGCGGTGCAGAGCGCCGCGTGGTGCGGCTCACCCAGGATGCGCTCGACGCGCGCCTGGAGCCGCTTGTGTCGCGGCTCGTGCGGTCGGCTGAGGGGCACTGACCGCATCCGGTCGCCGTCCCGGCGACGGCGTCAGCGATCGAGACTCGCCCGCGCCACCGCGATGAGCCGGTCCGCGCCGTCCCGGTCGCCGCTGCGGCGGTACCAGAGCCCGGCGTCGAGTGCGCACGCGGCGCGCCAGGCCTCGGTGCGCGCGTGCATCGCGCTGTCCCCGTAGCCCGCGAGGACAGCGTCCATGACGGCGTCGGGGAGGCCGTTCATCACCGCGAGGTAGGCGAGGTCCTCGGCGGGGTCACCCGTCCGCCAGAACTCCCAGTCGACGAGGACCGGCACGGGAGTCCACAGGATGTTCGCGGCGACGAGGTCTCCGTGGAGGAACCGGAACGGCGCCTCCACGCCGTCCGCGACGACCGGCCGCAGACGGTCCGCCGCCGCCGTCGCCAGCGGCCGGAGGTCGTCCGGCACCGGTTCGAGGTCCTCCTGCCGGGCACGTGCATAGTCGTCGAGCGACGCGACGGGGCGGGCCCACACATGCCGCCCCCCGGTCGTGGCGCGGTCCAGCTCATGGATGCTGCGGATGCGGCCGCCGAGGGTCCGGGCGTCGGCGGGCGTGAGGGTCGAGAGCCGCCGGACCGGACCGTCCACGAACGTCATGGCGACGGTATCCAGGGTGTGCCGGACGAGGTCCGGGGCGAGGCCGGTCCCCGCGAGCCGTGCCAGTGCGGACACCTCCCGTCCGATCGCGTCGGCGGGCCCCGTCTTCACGGCCAGTGCGGGCTCGCCCGTGACGGAGATCCGGAAGCGTCCCCCTCCGCGGAGTGACCGGTCGGATGGCATGGGTCGATCCTGCCAGGCACATTGATACCCTGCGCCGCGTGCACGTACTACTTCCGGACGGGACATCACTCGAGGTGGCGGACGGCGCCACGGGGCATGACATCGCGGCGGCCATCGGCCCCGGTCTTGCCAAGGCGGCCGTGGCCGTCCTCGTCGACGGCGGGATACAGGACATGGCGCTGCCGGTGCCGGACGGCGCGTCCGTCTCCGTGGTGACGCCGAAACAGGAGGACGACTACCTCTACCCGATGCGCCACTCGGCGGCGCACGTGATGGCGGAGGCGGTCCTCAGCATCATCCCCGAGGCGAAGTTCGGGTTCGGTCCGCCGATCGAGGACGGCTTCTACTACGACTTCGAGCTGCCGCGACCCCTCACGGAGGACGATTTCCCCGCGATCGAGGCGGAGATCAACCGCATCGTCAAGGCGAAGGCGCCGTTCCAGCGCAGCGTGATGTCGATCGACGAGGCGCGCGCGTTCTTCACCGACCTGGACCAGCCCTACAAGGTGGACCAGGTGGACGAGCTCGCCTGCCAGGGCGAGACCGAGGTGTCCATCTACCGGCAGCGCGAGTTCGTGGACCTCTGCCGGGGACCGCACGTCCAGGACACCGGCCGCATCGGCCCGGTCAAGCTCCTCTCGGTGGCGGGCGCCTACTGGCGCGGCAGCGAGAAGAACCCCATGCTCACGCGCGTCTACGCCACGGCGTTCCGCAACCGCACGGAGCTCGACGCCCACCTGGAGCGGCTCGAGGAGGCCAAGAAGCGCGACCACCGTCGCATCGGCCGCGAGCTCGAGCTCTTCTACTTCGACGAGGCCGGTCCGGGCTTCCCGTTCTTCCTGCCCAAGGGCATGGTCGTCGTCAACGGCATCCAGAAGGCGATCCGCGCCGAGCTGGACGCCATGGACTACGACGAGATCAAGACGCCCACCATCCTGTCCGAGACCCTTTGGCATCAGAGCGGCCACTGGGATCACTACAAGGACAACATGTACTTCACGGAGGTGGACGGGCAGGGCTTCGCCGTGAAGCCGATGAACTGTCCGGGCGCCTGTCTCGTGTTCCGCAGCCGCCGTCGCAGCTATCGCGAGCTGCCGCTGCGCCTCGCCGAGTTCGGGCACGTCCACCGGCATGAGCTCTCCGGCGTGCTCCACGGCCTCTTCCGCGTCCGTGCCTTCACCCAGGACGACGCGCACGTCTTCTGCCGCGTCGACCAGATCCAGGAGGAGGTCCAGAAGATCATCGATCTGACGGATCGCTTCTACGCGAGGTTCGGGTTCGAGAACGTGAGCCTCCACCTCGCCACGCGGCCCGAGAAGGCCGCCGGGACCGACGAGATGTGGGAGGCCGGCGAGAGCGCGCTGCGCAACGCCCTGGAGGGACGCGAGTACTCCATCAAGGAGGGCGACGGCGCCTTCTACGGTCCGAAGATCGACTTCCAGGTCACCGACGTCATGGGCCGCGCGTGGCAGCTCGGCACGTGCCAGCTCGACTTCTTCATGCCGGAGCAGTTCAACCTGCACTACACCTCGGCGGACGACGTCGAGGAGCGCCCGGTGATCCTCCACCGTGCGATCAGCGGCTCAATCGAGCGGTTCCTCGGGATCCTGATCGAGCACACCGGGGGCGACTTCCCCGTCTGGCTCGCCCCGGTCCAGGTGCGGGTGCTTCCCATCGCCGACCGTCACGCCGACGCGGCGTCCGCCGCGGTCGATGTGCTGAAGGCCGCCGGGGTCCGGGCCGAGCTCGACGCACGGTCCGAGTCGGTGGGCCGGCGCATCCGCGACGGAGAGCTCCAGAAGGTGCCGTTCCTGGCCATCATCGGGGACCGTGAGGCGGAGGCGGGCGAGGTCTCGGTCCGCGCACGCCACCGCGGCGATCTGGGCGCGCAGCCGGTGGCCGATCTGGCCGCACACGCCGCCCCCGAGGGATAACCCTCCGCCCGCTCGGGTCCCCCGACACCCCTGGCGTCAGACACTTAACACGCGGCCCGCGTCGCCCCGGCGACAGCTGCTTGCGGCGTCGCGTCGCGACGTGGTCTCGTTGTCGCCAATACGACACAAAGGCGACACGCTGATCGCGTGAACGCTCACATGCGCGGCCCTAACGTCCCGGGTGTGATGAGAACCGGGCAGACAGGACAGGCAGCGGTCGAGACCATCGGCGTCGCGATGGGCCTCGCGCTGCTCGTCCTCGTCGGCTGGCAGGCCATCGTCGCCGCTCATGCGTGGCAGACGGTGCAGGGGGCTGCCCGGGTCGCGGCGCGGGCGGGGTCGGTCGGGGCGCCGGTCGAGCGGGCGGCGCTGGCCGTGCTGCCCGACCGCCTCGCCAGGCGCGCTTCCATCATGCGGGTGACGAGGGCGGACGGTTCGTCGCGGGTGCAGGTCCGCGTTCCGATCCCGTCGGTGGTGCCGTGGCTCGGACCGCTGGGCAGCGTCGGCGCCGACGCGGACGTGGCACCGTGAGAC
>CALMEC010000247.1 GCA_937862675.1 uncultured Actinomycetes bacterium | reverse complement strand
CTCCGCACCCGGCGCTCGCGGCGGCCTGCCGCTTCCCCTTCCGGCTGCGGCGCGCGATTTGCCATGATCCAGCTGAGACAGTTCTCGTCGTTGCCGGTCATCACGTCGGCGGCCATGATCGCGGTCTTGATGTGCTCCTCGATCGGGTTGGTGATCGCCGAAGTCAGCCCCGCGCCGATCGCCATCGCCAGAAACGTGCCGTTGAGCGGGCCGCGGTTGGGCAGGCCAAAGGAGACATTGCTGGCGCCGCAACAGGTGTTGACCTTGAGCTCGTCGCGGCAGCGGCGCACGATCTCGAAGACTTGCCGGCCTGCAGTGCGCATGGCGCCGATCGGCATGACCAGCGGGTCGATCAGCACATCCTCACGCGGAATGCCATGATCCATCGCACGCTCGATGATCTTCTTGGCGACGGCCAGCCGCACTGCGGGATCCTCGGAGATGCCTGTCTCGTCGTTGGAGATGGCGACCGCCGGGTCGTTGTAGATGCAGAAGCCCGCGGCCTTGGACGCGAACGCGTGATGCAGGCCCCCGCCGGGACTGAAGACCATGTCGACATCGCCGTTCCAGACCGACAGGGCCGCCACGATCGACGCCCCGCACACGTCGGCGGCCGCGCTGTGCATGCCCGTGAAGGCGGGGGTGTCGCCCCAGGCGGCAAGGCCCCACTCCATGGCCGCCAGCGCCGTCGCCTCGACCGGGTCCTCGTCGTACCGCTTCACGGCATCGATGTACTCGGCGGTGTGGACGGAGGCGATCTCCCCGTCCGTGGCACGCCGCGGTTCGATGTCGACCACGTCGTCGCGGTCTGCGAGGCCGTATGCGCGGATGAGCTCGACGGCACGCTGACGGGTGCGCGGCGACAGCGGATGGTCCGCACCCAGGTCGTAGTCGCCGAGCGCCTGGCGGCTGACGAGGCCGATCCGCCTGCCGCTCATCGCGCCGCCACCACGGTCCAGGGCTCGATGCGCCAGGCGGTCACGAGTCCGGCCACGACGTAGGGATCCGCCTCGGCGTAGGCGCGGATGGCCTCGTCGCCGACATCGGAGAATACGAGCATGCCTCCTGAGGGCGGCACGCCGACCGCACCCGCGGCCACCATGCGCCCGTCGGCCACAGCCTCCTCGATCGCGGCCAGGTGCCCCGGCCGGAAGGGGTCGCGCCGTTCGACGATGTCCGGCACGTAGTCGTAGTGGAGAAGCCTGTATGTACCAGCGTCCATCTGAAGAGCATACGAGAGTGTGCTGTCACGATGCGATGCGGCATGCTTCGGCGCGATGCCGACCTCGTCCCCAGCGGTGGTGCACCGCCGGCTGCCGTTCGTCGCGGCCCCCGAGGCCGTGCTCTCGGCTCTCGTCGACCGGGAACACCCCGTCATGGCCCCCACCGGGCGCGGACCGGTGATCGTCGCCGCCGATCCGAGCGTCGAGGTGTCCGGCCCCGCGGTCTGGGACGCGCTCGACATCCCCTGCTCACACCACCCGTCGCATCCGACGCATTTCGCGGGCGGATGGATGGGCCTCCTCGGAGACGGCATCGCCGACACCATCGAGGCGCTGCCGCCGGCCCCTCCCGATCCGGGGGGCCCGCCGGCGGCATTCGTCGCCCGGTACCCGACGATCGCCGTCGTGAGTGCCGCGGGCGACATCACCATCGCCAGCACGGCCGGCGAACATGCGCTGGACCGCTTCGAGCGCCACCTCGCGTCGGCGGCCCCGTCCTGGCCGCCCCCGCAACCCGCCGGACCCGCCGGACCCGCCGACGGGACGCTCGTGATGGAGAGTTCACTCCCCGCCGACGACTACCGGTCCGCGGTGTCGTGCATCCGCGACCTCATCCGCCGCGGCGACTGCTACCAGGTCAATCTGACGCAGCGGCTCACCGCGCCGTGGGAGGGCTCCGCCCTCGCATTCGCCGCACGGCTGTGGGCGGCCGCGGGAGCCAGTTCGCACCGCGCCTTCCTCCGGCTGGACCAGGGCACCGTCGTGTCGGCGTCGCCCGAGCTCCTCGTCCGCGTCCGCGCGAGGGTCGCGGAGAGCGAGCCCATCAAGGGGACCGCGCCCATCGGCGGATGGGCGCGCCTCCGCACATCCGTCAAGGACCGGTCCGAGCACGTGATGATCGTCGACCTCGTCCGGAACGACCTCGGGCGCGTGGCGGTGCCCGGCGGCGTGCGCGTCCCGCGCCTGTTCGCACGACTCGAGACCCCCTACGTGGAGCACATGGTGAGCACGGTCGAGGCACGACTGGCCGACGGGACCACCGCGACGGACGTCCTCCGGGCGGTCTTCCCGGGAGGATCGGTGACCGGGACGCCCAAGGTGCGATCGCTGGAGGTCATCCGCGAGCTGGAGCCGGTGTCGCGCGGGCCGGCGTACGGCAGCATCGTCGCCGTCACGCCCACTGGGGACGTCGAGGCCAGCGTCGCCATACGGACCGCGTGGCTGACGGGCACGGAGGTCCGCTATTGGTGCGGCGGCGCCGTGGTCTGGGACTCGGATCCCCGGTCCGAGCTTCGTGAGGCCATCGCGAAGGCGACGCCGTTCCTGCGTGCCCTGGGGGTCGGATGAGCCGCGTGATGTGGCTGAACGACGGTTTCGTCGATCCCGCGACCGCACGCTTCGGCATCGACGATCCGGGTGCGCGATTCGGCGACGGCCTGCGCGAGACGATCCGCGCCGAGGACGGGGGGACGCCATGGCTGGATCGTCACCTGGCCCGGCTCGCGCGCTCCGCCGACGACCTCGCGTTCCGGGGCATCCCGTCCCTCGCCGTTGTCGAGCGGGCCGTGCGTGAGGTCGCGGACCGCTGCGGCGGGGGCGTGTGGCGCATCTCCGTGCAGGCGTCCCCGTACCCCACCCTGCTGGTGGACGCCGTCGCGGTGGAGCCCGCGCCCTCGACGCCGATCACGGCCGTGACGTGCCGCGGGCTGTGGGCACCCGGCAACCGGATGGCGGAACACAAGACCATCGCGTACGCCGCTCCCCGGCTGGCCCTTCGGCATGCGTCGGAGCAGGGGGCCGGCACGGCGCTCCTCCTCGACGCCGGCGACGACATGGGCGAGGCGGCCACGGCGAACGTCTTCTGCGTCATCGGCGACGCGATCGTCACGCAACCCGTGCACGGTCTCCTCCCGGGGACGACGCGCGCCGCCGTCCTGGAACTGGCGGACGCGTCGCTCTCCGCACTGCCCCGCCGTCTCTGGCGTCATTGCGACGAGATTTTCCTGACCAGCGCGGTCCAGCACGTCGTGGGGGTGGGTGAGATCGACGGGGTCCCGGTCGGTGACGGATCGGTCGGACCGGTCACGCGCCGGATCCAGGACGCGGTCCGGGCGGCCTTCGCCTGACCCCGGGCCTCAGGACGCGGTGCTCTGCAGCAGCAGCTGAGTGCAGCGGAAGAGCGCGATCTCCCGGCCGTCGTCGCGACGGACGGTGGCGTCCCACACCTGGGTGGTGCGACCGCCGTGCGCAAGCCGCGCCTCGCAGTGCACGAAGCCGCTGAGCGCGGTTCCGATGAAGTTGCACTGGAGGTTCATCGTCGCGAAGCCGACCGTGTCATCGCCGATGGTGGTCACGGCGCCGTATCCGCAGGCCGTGTCGGCGAGCGCGGTCACCGCGCCGCCGTGGAGATACCCATTGGGCGCCAGGAGCCCGGTATGGACCTCCATCCGGAGATCCACACGTCCGTGCTCCAGCTCCAGGAACTCGATGCCGATCAGCTCCGGGAACATCCCCCGGCAGATCTCGGTCGCCTCGGCGGGCGTCACAGGCGCTGGACCGACAGCGTGTACGGCCCTCCTCCCTGAAGCGCGACGACGGAGATGAAGAAGCGTCCTGACGTCGGCGCCGTCACAACCGTGGCCCGGGTGCCCGGGGTCGTGCGCCGCACTGTCGCGACGAGCTGCCGGTTCAGCTGGCTCCGTGTGACGACACGGGGCGAGATCGACCGGCTGCCGGGCCGGAAGACGCCCAGGTCGAACCGCCCTCGGGGGGCACTGATGGTGACCCGGACACGCTGCCCCTTGGTCATGACGAGACCGTAGGTGTCGAACTGGTCGTTGTTGAAGTCCGCGGTGGCACGGACGACGCGCCGCTCCCGGCCGGACAGCCGGATGGCCTGCTTGGCCGGGAGGTACTTCACGTCGTCGTTGGGCTCCGCGAGGTCGTCGGCCGGCGTGGGCGCCTGAGCCGCGGCGGCGGGATCCACCACGCCCCATCCGTCCGTACTGGTCCGCGCGAGGCCACGGGCGCCCCGGGACGCGGTGGACTGGAGGATCTCCGTCACCTGGGCGGGACTCGCACCGGGGTGCGACGCCATGATGAGGGCCACGGTCCCCGTGACGTACGGGGCCGCCATCGACGTGCCCTCCTTGTACGCGTAGCCCGGGAGCACCTCGCGTGTGTGGACCCGGGTGGGGACCGTGGAGAGGATGTCCACGCCGGGAGCCAGCACGTCGACCGAATAGTTGTAGTTGGAGAACCGGGCACGTCCATATGCCCGGGGACAGTCCGAGGTGACGGTGTCGTCGCACTGCGCGGCGACGCCGATCACGTGGTCGTAACCCGCGGGGAAGTTGACCTCGTTCTCGTCCAGGCCCTCGTTTCCGACCGACGCGACGATGAGCGCCCCGCGACGGTAAGCCCAGTTGACGGTGTCCTGGAAGGCCTGTTGATATCCCGGCCCGCCCGACGAGATGTTGATGACCTTCGCACCGCGGTTCACCGCCCAGCGGATTCCCTGCATCATCTCCGAGTCGTGGCTCTCGCCCGCCGCGTTCGAGATCTGCACCGGCATGATCCGCGCCGAGGTGCTCGTGGCCGGGCTGACGCCGACGATGCCGATGCCGTTGGCCGGTGCGGCGGCGACACCCGCCACATGCGTGCCGTGTCCCGTGGCCGACACGTCCGGCGCGGCGGCGCGGCGGGTGATCGCGCTGTACGGCGAAACGATCAGGCCCGGCTGCCGGAACTCCTCGTGGGTGGTGTCGAGGCCCGAGTCCAGGATGGCGATGGTGGGCGCCGGATTGGCCGTGAGCGAGGGACTCCAGGTGCCCTGGTGCATCGACCACTGTGCCGCGGGGTCGGCATAGAAGGGATCGGTGGGCGATGCGACGGCACCGGGCGGGAGGACGGGTGCCGGCTTCCCCGGCGCCGGGAGGTCGGAGGTGGTTCGGACCATCGACCACTCCGCCCGGATGACGCCGGACCGCGCCAGGGCACGGGAGCGCGCCGTTCCCGGCACCGGGGGACGCACCTGCCAGATGCCGATCTCGGGGACCACGTCCTCCACCGGACCCAGACCCGTGAGGCGCCGTGTCACCTCACCGCGATCGGGCCGGTCGCCGAAGGTGACGATGAGGGTCGGCGACACCGGGTCGGCCAGGCGGCCGGGCGAGGTCCGCGTCGGACTCGATCCCTGCCCCTGGGCCACGACGGGTCCCGTCATCATGACGAGAGCGCCGAGGGCGCCCAGCGCGACGATTCTACGAAGAGCGGTTCGTGATGGGCATGCGCCGATCCTTGCCGAACGCGCGCGGTGTGATCTTGATTCCAATGGGCCCCTGTCGGCGCTTGTATTCGGCACGGTCCACCATCCCCACGACGGCTCGTGCGATGTCTCGGAACTGCGGCTGGTCCGCGAGCCGATCCACGTCAACGTCATCCTCGACGTAGGCGCGGAGGAGCGGATCCAGGACATCGTAGGGGGGAAGCGAGTCCGTGTCCTCCTGGTCCGGTCTCAGCTCCGCCGACGGCGGGCGCGTGATCGTGTGCTCCGGGATCGTCACACCGTCGCGATTACGCCAGCGAGCGAGGTCGTAGACCGTCGTCTTGAAGACGTCGCGGATCGGTGCGAAGCCCCCCACCATGTCGCCGTAGAGGGTGCTGTAGCCGACGGCGATCTCGCTCTTGTTGCCCGTGGCCAGGACCAGTCCCCCGAACTTGTTGGAGATCCCCATGAGGAGCGTGCCGCGGGCGCGCGCCTGGAGGTTCTCCTCCGTCGCGTCCCGCGGACGGCCGGCGAACACCGGCGAGAGCGCCGTCTCGAGGGTCTCCACGATGGGGGCGATCGCGATGACGTCGAGGGCGATGCCCAGGTTCTCGGCGAGGTCCCGTGCGTCACCGAGGCTCTCGGGGCTGGAGAAGACGGACGGCATGGCGACCCCGCGGACGCGGTCCGCACCCAGGGCGTCCACCGCCAGGGCCGCGACGACCGCCGAGTCGATGCCGCCGGAGAGTCCGAGCAGGACCGAGGGGAATCCGTTCTTGTCCACGTAGTCGCGGATCCCCACGACCAGTGCGCGCCACAGCTCCTCCCGGGCATCGGGCCGGGGGGTGATGGGCCCCTCGCCTACGGTCACGGTCACCGCGTCACGGGCGACGGCGACCTCGACGGGGACGGCCGGCGGCGGCACGGAGGTGGCCAGCCAGGCGTCCAGCGACTGCTGCTGCGTCCGCAGCCCGGGATCGGCCTGTTCCAGCAAGGCGCGCGACGGTAC
>CALMEC010000246.1 GCA_937862675.1 uncultured Actinomycetes bacterium | reverse complement strand
AGGTTCGGTTCCGGGAGGAACCCGCCGATTCGCGTGACGCGGGGGTCGCTCTTCAGCTTGAACAGGGGCCCGGTGGCCTCGTTCTGGTCGAGGAGCTCCGATCGACGGTTCTCGGCGTCGACGGCCATGGTGCGGAACTTGATGATGCTGAACTCGCGGTCGCCGCGACCCATCCGCTTCTGCTTGAAGAACACGGGACCGCGGCTGTCGATCTTGATCGCGAGCGCGATGACCGCCATGAGCGGCACCAGCACCGGCATGAGCACAACCGTAAACATCAAGTCGAGGGTGCGCTTGACCATGACGGCGCCCTTGGAGAGCCGCCCTGCCGACAGCTCGAGAACCGGCACGCCGTTGACGTCGTCCAGTGACGCACCGGCCGGGGTGATGTCGAAGTACCGCGGCACGATGGAGATGTCGAGCTGGTGCAGGCCGTGCGAGCGGATGGCCTCGACAATGGACTCGGCAGGTACACGGGAGAACCCGATCACCAGCCGGTCGGCACGGTGGATGCGCGCGAGCTCGACCAGCTCGTTCTCCGAGCCGAGGAGCGGGATCTCACCGACCGACTGGTCGATCGGCGGCGGGTCGTTGTCGACGAACCCGATGACGTGGACGCGCGAGTCGCCGCGCATCTTCCTGGCGAGGTTCTGCCCCACCTCGCCGGCGCCGACGATGAGGGTGCGCTGCGGCCGGACCATCCGCGGGAGCACCGTCGTGCGCACGAACGTGCTGGACAGCGCGATTCCGACGAGGGCGGTCAGCCAGAGCACCGCCGCCTCGCGCTCGGAGAAGTGGAACGCACCCGATTCGGCCGAGCCGACCAGCGAGATGACGAACACGAACACCGTCAGAGCGAAGGCGGTGGGCAGGAACGGCGCGGCACGCCGGTGGCTGATGGTCCCGTAGCGCCCGGAGACGGCGAGGACACCCACGCCGCCGATGCAGACGACGGAGACGGCGAGCAGCAGCGACAGCCGGCTGTGGACCTCGTCCGCGCCGGCGAGCCGGTCGACGAGGACCGCGAAGAGCGTGGCAAGCCCGAGGACGACCACGTCCAGGGCGATGGTGCTGGCGCGGACGACGCCCGTGCCGGTCTCCGGAATACCGAGTGGCGAGACGAACGCCTCGCTGGATCCCCGCGCGCTGCGGGTGAGGGCAGGGGTCGTCATCGTGGCGTCCCCGTGAGCTGCAGTGTTCGTGCCATGACCGACCGTCCCGTCCATAGGTTCTTTCGATCCAGTGACAGGAAGATAGAGAGCTGCATGTGCCCTGAGAAGACGCCCGCACAAAGACTCCCCGCGGGTATAGGTGACGATCTGGGGACCGTTCGAACACCTACCCGAACACCTATTCGAACGTCTAGTTGAGCACGCCCACCGACTGTGGAACCGTTTCGGGTCAGGTTGGTGAAGTTCTGCGCGAACACCCCAGACCGGCACCAGGCAGACCGTGAACATCTCTCCGAAGGACATCAGGATGATGGACTCTTTCCCGCCTCCGAGACGCCGTACGACACGGAAGCTCGTCGGGGCCCTCGCCGTCGCGGTGGCGCTGGGCGTCCCGGCGTTCGCGTCGGCGGCGCGCAACATCGACGGACAGTCGGAGGCCACGGCCGCCGCGTCATGCTGGGAGATCAAGCAGCTCGACGCGTCCGCCCCCAGCGGGGTCTACTGGCTGCGGACGCCGAAGCTCCAGGCGCCCCAGCAGTTCTACTGCGACATGACCACCGACGGCGGTGGCTGGGTGCTCGTCGGACGCGGCCGCCAGGGTTGGCGCTCCGAGTACGAGGGTCTCGGCACCGCGGCCCAGGTGCGTGACAACGTCACCGGGACGGCCGCCTTCCTGCCGCGACAGCTGCCCGGAACGGTGATCGACGGCCTGCTCGACGGTCGGCGGGTCGACTCCCTGACCGACGGCATCCGCCTGCGCCGCGCCACCAACACGGCCGGCACCACCTGGCAGGAGACCCGCTTCACCATGCGCGGGCGTGACCGCTGGTCCTGGGCGTTCCGTGCCCGTCACTGGGTCGACAACATCAAGTTCGACAGCACCACGTCCTCCAACGGCCAGCGCAGCAACAACTTCGGCTCCGACAACAACTACCGGCGGGTGTACACGGACATCACCTCCGCCCAGGGCTGGAACGGCGGATTCGGGTTCGGATCCAGCGCACGCGGCACCACGGCGGCCGACAGCTACATCTGGTCGGCGTCCGCGTCCATCGGCTACCCCATCCCCTTCACCCAGGTGTACATCCGCCCCAAGCTCATGACGGCGGACCTCACCTATCCGACGGTCCCGGCGGAGGGCACGGCCAAGATCGAGCAGCGTGCCGTCCACAACTCGTGGGCCCTCCCCACGGTGTGGGGGGTCAACGGCCTGGCCAAGGGCAGCGGTGAGCTCCGCAGCGAGGCACAGGCGTTCGCCCAGGTCGGCGACTACGTGTACGTCGGCGGCAACTTCCGCTACGTGCAGAAGGACGAGGGTGGCACCGGCCGCGTCGAGCAGTCCTACCTGGCCGCGTTCGACGTCAACACGGGCGAATGGGTCTCGACCTTCCGCCCGACGTTCAACGACCAGATCAAGTCGCTCGTCGCGCTTCCGGACGGCACCCTGGCCGTCGGCGGCGAGTTCACCCAGGCCAACGGACAGGCCGCGGTCGGCTTCACCGTGCTCGACCCGGCCACCGGTCAGACCAGCCCGACCCTGTCCGCCGAGATCGAGAACCGCATCGGCGGCGGCAGCGCCGTCACGGTCCGCTCGATGAAGGTACAGGGCAACTGGCTGTATCTCGGCGGCGCGTTCACGCACACCAAGGCCAGCGGTGACAACTACTTCCGCTACGCGCGCAACGCCATGCGCATCAACCTCACGACCAAGCGCGTCGACGACACGTGGAACCCGAACCTCGGCGGGACGGTCAACGACATCACCCCGTCCGCGGACGGCACGCGCGTCTATGTCGCCGGATACTTCGAGACGGCGGGCACCTCGACGTTCATCAAGGCCGGTGCGCTGACGGCCACGTCGCCCGCGACGCCGCTGCCCTGGACACCCACGTTCAGCGTCACCAACAACGCGCAGCGGTTCCAGTTCACGATCACCGAGACCGCGCACTCCGTGTGGCTCGGCGGTTCGGAGCACCTGTTCACCAGCTACGACAAGAACAGCCTCGCCCTCACCAGCGGCAGCGTCGCGATGGCCGGCGGTGACTTCCAGACCTCCGTCTCCGACAACGCGACCGGTGTGGTCTACGCCGGATGCCACTGCGAGGACTACATCTATTCCGGCACGACCAGCTACCCGTGGCCGTCGAACTTCTCGCAGGGTGAGAAGCTCGGGTTCGTGGGAGCGTGGGACGAGGCCACCGGCGAGCTCATCCCCGACTTCGCACCGAAGATCAAGGCCCGTCAGGGCTACGGCGCATGGTCGTCGTTCATCGACTCCAACGGCAACCTCTGGATCGGCGGCGACTTCGAGAGCTCGGTCGTCAAGTCCGGCGTCAGCCAGTGGTCCGGCGGTTTCATCCGGTTCTCACCTCGTGACACCACGGCACCGCCCTCGCCGACCGACCTGCAGGTCAACGGCGACCCCAGCACCGTGACCCTGTCGTGGACCCCGGTCTCCGAGAGCGGCGTCACCTACGAGGTCCTGGAGAACGGCCGCGTCGTCGCCACCACCAGTGGCAACAGCGTCACGCTTCCGGCTCTCGGCTCGGCTGCCCAGTACGTCGTCCGCGCCGCCGACGCGTCGGGCAACCGGTCGGCATCCACCTCACGCGTCACGTACGACCCGGCCAGCGCACCGGTCACCACGACGGTCGTCGCCCGCAACGCATCGTGGCAGTGGCGGTACAACTCGGATGCGATCACCGGGTGGCAGGCCCCGGCCTTCGACTCCTCGTCCTGGAGCACCGGCCTCGCACCGCTCGGCTGGGGGTCCAGCGACATCGGCACCGACATCTCGGCCGGACTCCCCGGTGCGAAGCCCCTGGCGGCACAGTTCCGGACGTCCTTCACGGTCGCGGATCCGTCCACCCTCGACGATGTGATCGTCACCTACATCGCCGATGACGGAGCCGTCGTCTACCTCAACGGACAGGAGATCTCCCGTCAGAACCTTCCGACCGGGACGATCACCCAGAACACCTACGCGACGGCAGCACCGAAGCGGGCCACGGCCGAGGGCAACCTCGTCACCGTGACGGTCCCGGCCTCGATGCTGGTGGCAGGTCAGAACGTCATCTCGGCTGAGACCCACCTCAACTACAAGTCGACGCCCGATGCGACGTTCTATCTCACCGCCCAGACGCGTGGCTGACGGCGAGATTCCCGCAGCCCCAGGGGGGGGATACTCCGAACTCATCACGGAACTCGGCCGGGCCCAGAAGCCCGGCCACGGAGTCCCCCCCTACACCCGGTACGTGAACCGGTGGCTGGGGCGGCGCCTCGCGGCCGTCGCCTACATGCTGGGGCTCACGCCCAACGCGGTGACCTGGATCAGCCTGGCGGTCAGTGTGGCCGGTCTCGTGATCCTCGCCACGGTCGGCTCCACGATCACGGCGACGATCCTCGTGCCGTTCCTTCTCTGTCTCGGCTACGCCCTGGACTCTGCGGACGGCCAGCTGGCACGTCTTCAGCATTCGGGTAGCCCGGCTGGCGAATGGCTCGACCACGTCGTGGACGCCGCGCGTGCGCCGGCCGTCCACCTGGCCACGCTCGTCTACTTCCTCCGGTACGACGATCACCGTCCGTGGATGCTCGCCATCCCGATGGTCTTCGTGATCGTGGGCTCCGCACGGTTCTTCAGCCAGATCCTCGGCGAGCAGCTGCGTGCCCGGCACGGGGTCGCATCACCCGCGCAGGCCGGGGACCG
>CALMEC010000245.1 GCA_937862675.1 uncultured Actinomycetes bacterium | reverse complement strand
GGCTCGCGGCCGCGCTCGCAGGCGTCCGGCTGGCGGTCCACGATCTGAAGGCGCTCCCCTACGAGCTCGGGTCCCTCCTCACGCCGTGGCACGACACGGTGATCGCCGGATATCTGCTGGAGCCGCGACGGCGTGGGTACGAGCTGGACGGCCTGGCGGCCGATGCCGGGGTGGGCGTCAGCGGTCCGGACGACGCGGCCGTCCGCGGTGCCGCGCTCACCCTGTTCGTCGCGAAACGTCCGGCCGACATGATCGAGGCGGAGGGCCTGGGCCCGCTCTTCCGCGATGTCGGGCTGCCCCTGGTGTCCGTGCTCGCCGACATGGAGCACGTGGGCGTCATGCTCGACACCCACCGGCTGGGGGAGATCGCCGCCCGCGTGCGCGATCGCATCGACGAGCTGCGCGACGGCATCTGGGAGCTGGCCGGAGGCGAGTTCGTGATCGATTCGCCCAAGCAGCTGGGCAACGTCCTGTTCGAGAAGCTCGGGCTCCCGACGTTCCGGAAGGGGAAGACGGGATGGTCCACCGACCGGCGTGTGCTGCGCCTCCTGGAGGGACGGCACCCGATCATCGGACTCATCTCCGAATACCGCGAGATGACGAAGCTCGACAGCACGTACCTTGCGGCGCTCCCCGAACTCGTCGACGAGCACAGCCGTCTGCACACTACGTTCAACCAGACCGTGGCCGAGACCGGACGCCTCTCGTCGGTCAACCCCAACCTGCAGAACATCCCGGTCCGCACGGCCATCGGACGCGAGATCCGCGGGGCGTTCGTCGCCCCGGAGGGACGGCGGCTCCTGTCGTTCGACTACAGCCAGGTCGAGCTGCGGATCCTGGCCCACTACTCGGGGGAGCCCACGCTCGCCGACGCATACCGCAGCGGCCTCGACGTGCACCGCGCCACGGCAGCCGAGGTGTTCGGCATGGATCCCGCCGACGTGGACCGGCAGACGCGCGATCGCGCGAAGGCCGTGAACTTCGGGATCATCTACGGGATCAGCGCCTTCGGCCTGGCGGATCAGCTGGGCATCGACCGCGAGGAGGCCCAGGCCTACATCGACACGTACCTGGCGCGCTACCCGCGTGTGCGGAGCTTCATCGACTCGACGGTGGCCGCCGCCGCGCAGGACGGCCACGTGACCACATTGTTCGGCCGGCGCCGTCCCATCCCCGAGTTGCACGGCCGCACCGTGCAGCAGCGCAACCTCGGCGAACGCCTCGCGGTCAACACCGTCATCCAGGGGTCGGCCGCCGACATCATCAAGGTGGCCATGGAGCGCGCCCACGCCGCGATCGCCGCCGCCGGGCTCGAGAGCCGCATCGTGCTGCAGATCCACGACGAGCTCCTGGTCGAGGCGCCGCTCGACGAGGTCACGCGGGTGTCGGCGATCGTCCACGACGCCATGGTCGGCGCCTACGATCTCGATCCTCCGCTGGAGGTGGACGTCGGGGTGGGCGACACCTGGCTGGAGGCGAAGTCCTAGCCGGCTGACCCGCGGCGTCGTCTGCGTCTCGGCGGCGGGTGTGCCCCAGGCCGCCCGCCGGGCCTCAGTTCACGTCGACGTGCGCGAGGTCGATCTGCGTCGTCAGCGAGCTTGACGCCGCCGGGACGACCGTGAGGCGCAGGCGCAGCTTCTTCGCCTTGGACGGCGTCGCGAATCCGAGGGATGTGATGTTGACGCTCGAGACGGTCTGGGTGTTCGCCCCGCTGGGGGCGGTGAGCGGGAAGGACGTCCAGTTCACGCCGTCGTCGTTCGAGGCGAAGAGGATGAAGCGCGCGCCGGCCGGGGACGTGGTCGTCCGGTAGGCGAGCCGGGCCACGACGGAGGACACACCGGTGGTCGAGGCCAGGTTCGGGGTCGTCGGGATCAGTTCGATGTGCCCCGGAAGCGCCTCGGACCAGGTGTCGCCGCCGTCCTTGGTGATCAGGGCCGCCGGTGTGGTCGAGCCGGTCAGGCAGTTGTCGGCGTCGATGCACGAGAGCGCGTAGTAGGTCGCGTCGGTCGCCACGTTCAGCAGCGTCCACGAGGAGCCGCCGCTCGTCGTCTTCCAGACGCCGCCCCCTCCGACCATGTAGCCGGTCGTCGCCGTGATCATCCGGATGCGCCAGAGGGCACCGGTGGTGCCCGAGGATCCGGCGCTCCACGACGTGCCGTTCGTCGTCTTCCGCATGACACCGCCGGCGCCCACGGCCCAGCAGGTCGTCGCGTGGAGGCACGTGACGGCGTTGAGATCGGAGGTGACCCCGCTGGTGACCGTCGACCAGCTGGTGCCGTTCGTGGTCCTGACGATGGTCCCGCCGGAGCCGGCGGCGTAGCAGGTGGTGGTCGAGACGCAGTCGACGTCCCAGAGCGAGTTCGAGGTCGGGCTCGTGATCGTCGACCAGCTGGTGCCGTTGGTCGTCCGTCGGATGACACCGCTGTTGCCGACGGCGTAGCAGGTCGTCGCCCCCGGGCAGGTGAGGTCCCAGATGTTGGCGGTGGTGCCGCTCGTCTGGGTCGTCCAGTTTGTCCCGCCGTTGGAGGTCGTGAGGATGACACCGCTCTGACCGACCGCCCAGCCCCGGGTTGTCGAGGTGAACGCCACCTGCTCAAGGGTCGTGGTGACCGGCGTGGTCTGCCGTGACCAGGTCGAGCCGTCGAAGAAGGAGATGCTTCCCGTCCCGGTGGTCCAGGCGTGCGTCGCATCCAGATAGAAGGCTCCGGCGACGTACTGTGGTGCGGTCGGCCACGTCGTCGGCTGGTAGTAGGTGCCGGTGGCGTAGGTGCCCTCGGCGGTCGCCATCGATGCGATCTGCGCGGAGGGGAGGGCGGTCGCCGACGCCCCGGTGCCGAGGTACTCGGAGCCGGAGGCCATCTTCAGCGAGTGACTCGACCAGACCGGGGTCTCGGCGGTCCAGGTCCCCGCGGTCGACTGCACCCGGTAGTAGTTGTCGTCGTTGTACGCAGCGGTGGCGTCGGTCGCCCCGGTCGCGGTCGCGGCCAGCGTGCTGAGGGTTGTCCAGGGCCCCGACTCGTCGGTCGACCGCTGCAGGCGGAGCGAGCCGACGCCGCTCGGAGGGGCGGTCCATGTCAGGTTCACCTGGCCGGCGCTCGTGCCGGTGGCATTCGGATGCGTGCTCGACACACCGGTTGCCGGCGCGACGGTTGCCGTCGCGTACGTCCCGGTCACCGTCACGTCCGAGCGCCAGGCGGCGGCGCCGGCGATGCCTGCCCCCACGACCGCCAACGCGGCGGCGGCGCCGATGATGGACCGGAGGCGACGCATCACCGCACCCCCGGGGTACCGAAGCGCGGGATCAGGACGACGCTCTTGCCCTGGAGGTCATTGCCGGCCCAGGAGGGGAGGGCGGTCGTGATGCGGATGTTCATCTTCGAGCGGGGCGGAAACTTGGGGATGCGGCGGGTGGTTCCGCGCACCGGGAGCTTGGCGTCGCCGATCAGCACCACCGTGCGTATGCGCTTGGTGACGATGCGGGTGCGGTACTTCCCGTTCTTCAGGCGCTTCCGCACCTTGACGCGTTGGGTCGCGGGGCATGCGAAGGTCACCTTGGTGACCCGCTTCCACGGGAGGGGACAGGCCTCCAGGCGGACACGCAGGCCGGCCGGACTGGTGAGGAGGGCCGACGGCGCCGGGCGGAGACGGGTCGTGCAGCGGGTCACCTTGCGGATCCGCTTGTTCTTCAGGCGCTTCTTCGTGACGACGCACCGCCGCGCCCACTCGTAGCCGGCCGGCGTGGCCTTGCCCTTGGGGGCCGCCACTCGCGTGCCGACGATCGCCGGCGGCTTCTCGGCCATCTCGAACCGCAGCCGGGTGAGCGTGCGCTTGCTGGTGTTCGTCAGGATGACGACTCGCTGCATCTGGTCTCCGGGCACGATGTTCGTCACTTTGACGCTCGGTGTGATGGATCGCGCCTTCACCACTGCCGGCTTCGTGGCGAGCTTGCCCTTCTTGGCGGCGATGCCGACGGTGGCGCCGCCGATCAGGAGGACCGCCATCAGGCTCAGCATCAGACGGCGGCGGATGCTGATGGTCATGCGCCCACCCGTCCGTCCGGCCGGACGACCGGCTTCCAGATGTGCCAGAGGATGAGGACGAGGAGCAGGACCGGGATGATCGCGGTGGCGACCAGGCGGACGACCGGCCCCTGCAGCCAGATCAGTGCGAGTCCGATCTTCGGGATGGAACGGTCCACACGCTGGACGGTGCCGTCTCCGTCGAGGCGGATGGCGCCCCACGAGTCCGGCAGTTCGTTGGCGTCGCCCTTCGTCCGGACGACGGGGTGATCCCCCGGATCCGTCAGCTCGACGATCCGGTGGGTGATGGAGGGGTTCCCCTCGATGGGTGCGGTGAAGGTGATGATGTCTCCCACCGCCAGGTCACGTGCCGCGACAGGTGTTGAGACCACGACATCGCCGGCCTGCCAGTGGGGCTTCATGCTGTCGGACAGCACGGTGGACAGACGGTAAGCGCCGGTGCGGGGACCGACGGCGACGAGGGCGAACACGACGACCGCGAGGGCCAGGAGCGTCCAGGTGGCGATCGTGAGGATTCCCGGTCCCCCGTCGGCGCCCCGGACCGCGGGCTGCGACGACCGGCGGCGCGAGGGCCGCGGGCCCGGCGCCGGGATCCGTCCCCGGAGCGCGGGCATCACCGAGCGACGGCGTGGAGGCCGCAGGTTCGGTGCGGGGACCCGTACCGGGGGAAGGGCGCGGTGGCCGCCTCCCCCGGTACGTGGAATCGTTCGATCGGACTCGGACATCGTGTCCATCACGCGCGGTGCGCGCGTCCTACCTGTTGCCGGCCGTGCGCTGGTTGCCGGTGACCGTGTAGCTGATGACCGACGTCTTGCCTTGGAAGTTGTTGTCGGCGGTCGACGGCAGGGTCAGACGGACGCGGAGGTAGTCGACACCGCTGGCCGACAGCGCCGAGAGCCCGGTCACGCCGGTGACCGCCCGCGGGGCGACGCGCCCGGAGGGGATGACGGTCGTGGTCGTGCCACCACAGGTGAGCGCCGATCCGGCTGCACCGGTCCAGGCCACCGAACACTTGTCGACCTGCATCTGCAGCCCGTTGGTCGCGTCCGTGTCGAGCAGGCTCGAGGTCGCCGCGGTGCTGGCGAAGTCGATGGACCCGAACGCCGAGCCGCCGTTGGTCAGCGTCACCTGGCGGTCGATGGTGTCTCCGGGCACGATCCCCGCGGCGGTGGTCGCGAAGGTGCTCCCGGACGCCGTGAGGCTCAGGGTGTCGCTGCTGACGGTCTGCGGACCGGCGGTGACGGTGGAGGTGAAGGCCGAGTACGTCCCGACCCCACCCAGGATCCCGAGGGCGCCGATGACGCCGACGGAGGCCAGAATCCGGCGCGAGTTGCCGGATGACTTGCGAACTGACATGGGTCCGATTCCTTTCGAACGTCCGAGCCGGTCGGGCTCGGCGGATAAGAGAACATCGTGAGGGCGAGACGCCCGACGAAAAGTGGTGCAACTTCATCGGCGATGGCGAGCGGACCTTGAATACCGGACCGTTATGGACGCGTTACGGGCTGTCGCCCGTGGGATGCCGGGATGACGGACCGGAGACCCATGCGGTGAAATTCTGTAAACACTGTCGTATTTATCTAGAATAAGCCGCATGAAGAATCCCGCCGTCGTCCATCCCCATCTGCCGCGATTCGCACAGGGGGTCACCGGTCTCCTCGCCGGCACAGCCGTGGTCCTCCGGAGCCCCTGGACGGCGCTCGCCGCCCTCCTCCTGGTCCTCCTCGCGCTCATCGTCCCGCGGTGGTCGCCCGTCGGCATCCTCTTCCGGGCCGTCGCCTCTCCGGCGTCGTCGCTCGAACCGGTCGCGCCCGTGCGCTTCGCGCAGGTCCTCGCCGCGGCGTTCCTCACGATCGGGCTCGTGCTCGTGGGTGCGGGGGCGCACCTCGCCGGATGGGTCGTCGTCGGCCTGGTCGCCGCCATGGCGCTCTTCTCCGCGATCACCGGGATCTGCGTGGGGTGCGAGATCTACCGGCTGGCCCTGCGCCGGCGGTCCGTGGACGGCGACGTACGCGGCCTCATCGGGCTCACCGGATCCGGGCCGTGGATGGTGGTCCTCACCGCGCCGGGATGCGCGCGCTGCGGACCCGTCGCGCGCCAGGTCGAGAGCACCGCCCCGGACGGCGCGGTGGTGCGCGTGGACCTGTCGCGCACGCCGTCGGCGGCACGGCTGCCGGTGGCGTCGGTCCCGGCCATCCTGGCGGTCGATCCGGACGGCCGCGTCGCGAGCACGGCCACCGGGGAGCTCAGCGCCGCGGAGATCATCGGATTCGTCCGGCGCTTCGGTCCGCCGGTGGCCGCGTCGGCATAGACCGCCGCGGTCGGCGCGGGATCGCGTGGCCGGCGGCGGAATCCGCGACGCCGGTTCCTTCGTATCCCAACAGTCGTCGTGAGGCGGGCGAACCGACTACACTTCGACGACGGCCCACTGCCGGGTCGTGCAGCACTGTCCACCATTCCGAAGGAAACCCTCGAAGCAATGTCAACGACCGACGACCCCATCCGCACGCTCGACGGCCCCGAGTACGTCGAGGTTGATGGGAAGATGATTCCCAACTACGACCTCACCTTCCCCACGTTCGAGGAGGGAGACGTCGTCACCGGGCGGGTCGTCCGCATCGACAAGGACGAGGTCCTCGTCGACATCGGATACAAGAGCGAGGGTGTCATCCCCTCGAACGAGCTGTCGATCCGCAAGAGCGTCAAGCCCGAGGAGGAGGTCTCCCTCGGCGAGTGGGTCGACGCCCTGGTCATGCAGAAGGAGGACCAGGACGGCCGCCTGATCCTCTCCAAGAAGCGCGCCCGTTTCGAGCGGGCCTGGAAGCGCATCGAGGAGGCGGCCAACAACAGCGAGATGGTCACCGGAAAGGTCATCGAGGTCGTCAAGGGCGGCCTCATCCTCGACCTCGGCGTCCGCGGATTCCTTCCTGCGTCGCTCGTCGACATCCGTCGCGTACAGGACCTCGACGAGTTCATGGGCCGCGAGCTCGAGTGCAAGGTCATCGAGCTCAACCGCAGCCGCAACAACGTGGTCCTGTCGCGTCGCGCCGTCATCGAGGACGAGCGCCGCGAGGTCCGTCAGAAGATCCTCGACGAGCTCCAGCCCGGTGCCGTCGTCGAGGGTGTCATCTCCAACATCGTCGACTTCGGTGCCTTCGTCGATCTGGAGGGCAGCGACGGTCTCATCCACATCTCCGAGCTGTCGTGGACGCACGTCAACCACCCGAGCGAGGTCCTGGCCATCGGCGACACCGTCGAGGTCAAGGTGCTCGACATCGATCGCGACCGCCAGCGCATCAGCCTCGGTCTCAAGCAGACCCAGGCCGACCCGTGGCAGAGCGTCGTCGAGGCGTACCAGGTGGGCGACGTCGTGGCCGGAAAGGTCACCAAGGTCGTCACCTTCGGCGCCTTCGTCGAGATCCACGCCGGCGTCGAGGGCCTGGTGCACATCTCCGAGCTGGCCGCCCACCACGTGGAGAACCCGCGCGAGGTCGTGCAGCCGGATCAGGAGGTCGCCGTCCGCATCATCGAGATCGACGGCGAGCGTCGCCGTCTGTCCCTGTCGCTGAAGCGCGCCGCGGACGTCTCGCTGGACGAGGACGCCAACTACGAGACGGTCTACTCCGACTCGGACGCCCAGCCGGCGGTCGAGGGTGAGGCCGCCGTCGAGGCCGCCGAGGACGGGGGCGAGTCGCCCGTCGCCGAGGTGGCCGAGGTCGAAGTCGAGGCTCCCGCGACGGAGACCGCCGAGGTCGTCGAGGCGGAGATCGCTGAGGCACCCGTCGCTGAGGCACCGGTCGAGGAGGCACCCGCCGAGGAGGCACCGGCCGAGGAGGCCGCGGACACCACTGACGGTGGAGACGCCGCCTAGATGGTTGATTCCACGGATGTCGCGGATGTGGTGCGTGTCCACGGCGGCGCGGATGCGCTGCCGGTCACCTCGGACAGGCAACCAGCCTGTCTCTCGGTGCCCGGCCGATGCCCCGCATCCCCCGTGAACGCACTCCACATCCACGAATCCGCGGAATCAACCATCTAGTGTGCACCCACTCCGGTGAGCCCCGCGTGCTGGGGCTCACCGGTGGCATCGGTTCCGGAAAATCGGCCGCTCTGGAGGCGTTCTCACGCCTGGGGGCGGCCGTTCTGTCGAGTGACGCGGTGGTACACGACTGCTACTCGGACCCGGAGGTCGTCCGGCGGGTGCGGGAGCGGTTCGGTGACGACGTCGTCACCGCCGACGGGTCCGTCGATCGCGCCCGGCTGGGTGGGCGGATCTTCGGAGACCACGAGGGACGGCGGTTCCTCGAGGGCCTGATCCATCCTCGGGTGCAGCACGCGCGCGAGCGGTGGCGCGAACGCGAGCTGGCACGCGATCCGCGGCCGCCGCTCTTGGTCTGCGAGGTGCCCCTCCTGTTCGAGGTCGGCCTTGAGGACCACTTCGACGCCGTCGTCACGGTGACGGCGTCGGACGCCGTGCGCCGCCGCCGGGTCGAGGAGCGCGGCCAGGACTTCGACGCGCGACGGGGCACGCAGATCGACGAGGACGCCAAGGTGGCACGGGCCGACCACGCGTACGTCAACGACGGGGATCTGGACGAGCTGGCGGCCTGGGTGCGCACGGTCTTCGACCGGTACGCACTCGCGGCCTGAGGTCGCGGGGTGCGCCGGGGCCGTCCCGGCCGACGGCGTCCGTCGACATCGCCTTTGGGCAACGGGCCGTCCGTGCCGCGCACCCGGGCCTGCACGAGGCCACCGGACGAACCGGGTCCCTGCTCGTTCCAGGGGCCGCGCGGGACGCGGCTGTCTCTCCGTCGGCGGCAGGCCGGTCGCGGTGCCCGGCACCGTGACCGCCTGCCGCCGGACCGTTCGGGGCGGCCCGGCTAGGAGTCGAACTCGTCGTCCGGGTTCTTGGTGAGGAGCTCGATGCGATATCCGTCGGGATCCTGGACGAAGCAGATGGACGGGCCGCCCGGATACGGCTGATAGGGCTCCTTCTCCGGGCTGATGCCGGCCTCCGCCAGGCGGGCGATCTCGGCGGACATGTCGTTGACCGTGAGCGCGATGTGGCCGTAACCGGTGCCGATGTCGTACGGCTCGGTCCGTCCGTCGTTGACGGTCAGCTCCAGTCGCCCGCCGTCACCGGGGAGGGCCAGGAAGATGACGGTCGCCGTGTCGTTCCCGACACGCTGTCGTCCGCGCTCGCTGAAGCCGAGGGCGGAGTAGAACCGCAGGGATCGGTCCTCGTCGAGGACGCGGATCATGGTGTGGATGAGCGCGGTGGCCATGGCGGGCTCCTTTCGGGGGGAGGTCAGGTCGTCGCGGTGTGCTGCCGATGATGTCATGGGCGGCCGGTGGTCGGGTGTGCCGTCGCGCCGCCCCGAGTGATTCCGTGCCCGTGTCGTCGCGAGCGCGAACACCTGTTCGATATGATGGACCGATGGAGTTCGCCCTCGCTCCCGGATACCGGCCCACCGGCGATCAGCCGCGGGCCATCGACGCGCTGGTGGAGGGGGTGGAGGCCGGCGAGCGCCTGCAGAGCCTGCTGGGCGTCACGGGATCCGGCAAGACGTTCACGATGGCCAACGTCATCGCGCGCACCGGCCGCCCCGCGCTCGTCATCGCGCACAACAAGACGCTGGCGGCGCAGCTGTGCAACGAGTTCCGGGAGTTCCTCCCCGAGAACTCGGTGGACTACTTCGTCAGCTATTACGACTACTACCAGCCCGAGGCGTACATCCCCGCCACGGACACCTACATCGAGAAGGACTCGTCCATCAACGACGAGATCGACCGGTTGCGCCACTCGGCCACCAGCGCCCTCCTCGCCCGGCGTGATGTCGTGATCGTGGCGTCGGTCAGCTGCATCTACGGCATCGGCTCGCCCGAGACGTACAGCGAGCGGCTCCTCATCCTGAAGACCGGCGAGCAGCACTCGCGTGAGGACCTCTTCCGGCATCTGGCCGACGTGCAGTACCAGCGCAACGACATGGTCCTCGAGCGCGGCAACTTCCGGGTGCGCGGCGACGTCTTCGAGATCCAGCCGGCCAACTCCGAGACGGCGTATCGCATCTCGATGTTCGGCGACGAGATCGAGACCATCGACCACTTCGATCCGCTCACGGGCGAGATCTTCGACCGCGTCGACCATCTCGGCATCTGGCCGGCCACCCACTACGTCACGCCGCAGGACACCATCCGGCGCGCACTCGGCGAGATCCGGGACGAACTGGAGACCCGTGTCGCGGAGCTCGAGGCGGAGGGCAAGCTGGTGGAGGCCCACCGCATCCGCCAGCGCACCGAGTACGACATGGAGATGCTCCGCGAACTCGGATTCTGCAACGGCATCGAGAACTACTCGCGCATCCTGGACGGACGGGCACCGGGCAGCGCTCCCAGCACGCTGCTCGACTTCTTCCCCAAGGACTTCCTCTGCTTCGTCGACGAGTCGCACAACACGCTGCCGCAGATCCGCGGCATGTTCGAGGGCGATCACTCGCGCAAGATGTCGCTCATCGAGCACGGGTTCCGCCTGCCGTCCGCCGCGGACAACCGGCCGCTCAAGTTCAACGAGTTCATGGAACGGGTCGGGCAGATCGTCCCCGTGTCCGCCACACCGGGTGAGTACGAGCGGCGTGAGTCCAGCCGCATCGTCGAGCAGATCATCCGGCCGACCGGGCTGGTGGACCCCGAGGTGGAGGTCCGGCCGACGAAGGACCAGATCGACGACCTCATGAACGAGATCCGTGCCCGTGCCGATCGCGACGAGCGCACCCTGGTCACCACGCTCACCAAGAAGATGGCGGAGGACCTCACCGAATACCTCATCGAGGGCGGCTTCCGGGTTCGGTACCTGCACTCCGAGGTCGACACCATCGAGCGCATCCGCATCATCCGCGATCTTCGCCTGGGCGAGTTCGACGTCCTCGTCGGCGTCAACCTGCTGCGCGAGGGGCTCGACCTCCCCGAGGTCACGCTGGTCGCCATCCTCGACGCGGACAAGGAGGGGTTCCTCC
>CALMEC010000244.1 GCA_937862675.1 uncultured Actinomycetes bacterium | reverse complement strand
GTCCGGCACGCGGCCTGGTGTTCCAGCTCAGCGAAAAGCTCGGCGCCATGCCGCGCGAGCCGGCCGAGGAACAGATCGCGGCGGTCAGCGACGAGTACCGCAAGGCGCTGGCCCGCGTCGGCGTCCGCGTCGGCGTCTACACCGTCTACATTCCGACCATGCTGAAGCCGGCGGCGATCCGCATGCGCGGCCTGCTGTGGGCGGTGGCCAATGGCCGCGAGACGACGCCATCGATGCCCGGCGAAGGCCGTACGTCGATCGTCATGACGCCTGAAATGGATCGCGGCTTCCTCGTCGCCGTCGGCTACATGCCGCTGGGCGAGCGCGCGATTCGCGCCGACATCGTCGAGCGCCTGGCATGGGCGGCCCGCCAGGCGGTACGCGCCTCGCGCGATGTCCAGCGCAAGGATCGCGAGCCGCAACAGCCGAAGCGGCAGCCCAGGGGCAAGCGCGCCGAGGCGAGCGACGCCACCGTGGTTACCGAATGGATGATCGCCGCGGCGGCGCTGGGCGGTCTCGGCATCACTCCGGACGCCCTGTCGGCGGCGGTCGCGGAGTCACTGGTCGGCGGGGCGCCGGGGCACCGGCGGCGACCGTTCACACCGGCCTCGCGGCGGGTGCTGGAGCGGTCGCTGGAGATCGCCGTGGAACGCGGCGACCCGGACATCCGGGCCCACCACATCCTGTTCGCGCTCCTGGACGACGAGGGGGACGGGGCCGTCGTCCTCACCTCACTGGGCAGTGACGCGGACGCCATCCGTGCGGCCGTCGAGAGTGCGCTGTCGACGGACTGACCCATCGGCGGGCCCGGCTGGACGGAACCGTCCGGGCCCGCTACCATCAAGCGGTGTACGGGCCCGACACAGTTTCGACGAGGTGGGACGGACACGATCAGCGAGCCGCGGACCCGGTGGACCGCGTCAAAAACCGGGAACCAAACGTAGCTGCGAACTCTCGTCAGCTCGCTCTCGCCGCTTAATAACCGGACGAAAGCCATCGGCCCCCCTTCGGATCATGAGGGGGACCACCGGTGTCACTGAGTGATCCTGGCCCCGAGGCAACGGTCTTCGGCGGAGGGGCGAGACATCAGGAAGACCTGGCGGAGGGATGGTTGGTCGACGGTGACGCCCTCCGTGAGAAAGTCATCGACGACTGCGCTCGGAGAAGTCGTTTCCTGAACATTCTCGGACGCCGGGGCAGTACCGGCCGGGTCCACTACCGTGTCTCCCTCCGCCAGCCGGAGGGAGACACGTCTCTGTCTCGACACGCTGACAGCGCTGGTGTCAGACACTTAACAGGCGGCCATCGATGGCCACGTCCGCCGCTGTCGCGGCGCGCGGTCCCTGGGGTCCGCGGACCTCGGTCGTGCGCGCGTTAAGTGTCTGACACCAGCGCTGTCACCCGCTCATCGACGGGTGCGCCGCAGGTCGGTGACGGCGCGGCCCCGGACGGCGGAGCATTTCTTCACGCCCTCCGCGTGCTCTCCGTCGCAGGTGCTGCTATCCTCGCAAACCGCCGCCACTGTTGCGGCGTACTGCACCCCGCACTCTGGAGTTATCGCCTGACCCCCACACTGATGCCCCGTGCCTCCTAGGCGCGGCCCGGACAACCGGCCGCCGGCAGGACCCTCGACCCGAATCAACGAGGGGATCCGCGGCGATAAAGTCCGTCTCATCGACGAAACCGGCACGAACGTCGGCGTCGTCTCGCTTCGCGATGCCCTCGACATGGCGGCGAAGCGCGACCTCGATCTGGTCGAGATCGCCCCTGACGCGCAGCCCGCCGTCTGCCGGATCATGGATTACGGCAAGTGGCGGTACGACCAGGAGCAGAAGGCCAAGCAGGCCCGCAAGCACCAGAGCACGATCACCGTCAAGGAGATCAAGTTCCGGCCGAAGATCGACCAGCACGACTACAACACCAAGAAGGGCCACGTCGTCCGGTTCCTCACGGCCCGCGACAAGGTGAAGGTCACGATCATGTTCCGCGGGCGTGAGCTCGCGCACACCGAGCGCGGCGAACGGATCCTCGATCAGCTGGCCGAAGAACTGTCCGACATCGCCATCGTGGAGAGCAAGCCCAACCTCGATGGCAAGAACATGGTTATGATGCTTGCTCCAATCAAGCAGTCGCCGGGCAAGGCCGAAGGGGAGACTCCCCGCAAGGCCGCGAACGGCGGATCCGGGGAAGCGTCGGAACCGGCCGCCTCTCCCGCCACCAGCGACGCATCAGCGAGCGAATAGTCATGCCGAAGATCAAAACGAACAAGTCCGCCTCCAAGCGGTTCAAGGTCAGCTCGAAGGGCAAGGTCTCCTACGTCCGCTCGGGCAAGCGCCACAACCTCGAGAACATGTCGCCCAAGCGGAAGCGGCACGCCTCGAAGCCGCAGGAGCTGGACGCCGCCGACACCAAGCACGTGCTTCGGCTTCTGGGAAAGAGGTAGTCGAGAGATGGCACGTGTCAAGCGTTCGGTCGGCGCCCGCAAGAAGCGCCGCAAGGTTCTCGCACAGGCGAAGGGCTACTTCGGAACCAAGAAGAGCTCGTATCGTCGCGCGAAGGAGCAGGTCCAGCGTTCGCTCCGGTACGCATATCGCGACCGGCGCACCAAGAAGCGCGACTTCCGTCGTCTGTGGATCGCGCGCATCAACGCCGGTGCACGCCTCAACGGGCTGACCTACTCGGAGTTCATGCACGGCGTCAACCTCGCCGGGATCGAGCTCAACCGCAAGATGCTGGCGGACCTCGCCACGCATCAGCCCGAGGCCTTCGCCTCGATCTGCGACCGTGCGCGGAACGCGCGCGAGTCGGCCACAGCGGCCGCGGCATAGGAATGCCCGCGCCGCCGCTGCGGCAGATCACGTCGTTCAAGAACCCCGCGCTCGGACTCGTCAGGTCGCTCGAGTCCAAGCGCACCCGTCGCGAACGACGTCTCGTCGTGGTCGAGGGCGAGGATCTCCTGAACGCCGCGCTGGACGCGGGCCTCGCGCCGGTGACCCTCCTGGTGGACGCCGAACGCGTCCCAGCCGACGATCCGATCCTCGCGGCGGTCGGCAACCTGGCGGAGCGCTACGCCGTCCCCACCGAGTTCATGAAGAAGGTCAGCTCGATGGGGCACTCGCCGCGGCTCATCGCGGTGCTGCCCCAGCCCGCACCGGGGGACTTCCGCACGGTTCCGATGCCGCCGTCTCTGGGCGCGTGGCTGACGGGGGTCGGCGACCCGGGCAATGTGGGCACGCTCGTGCGCACCGCGGCGGCCTTCGGCTGCGACTGGGTCGCGCTCGGGCCCGGCAGTGCGGACGCGTCCAACCCGAAGGCCGTCCGGGCCGCGATGGGTGCCACCTTCCGCGTGACGCTGCTCGAGGGGGTCCGCGGTGAGGACCTCGCCACGCGTCCCGGTCTGAGGATCGTCGCTGGCGTCGTGCGCGGAGGCATCCCGTACTGGGAGGCCGACCTCGCCTCGCCGTGCATCGTCGCCCTGGGGGCGGAGCGGGCCGGGGTCGAGGACGCCATCGACGCCGTGGGGGGCGCCGCGGAGATCGTCCGGGTCACCATCCCGCAGACCGACGCCACCGAATCGCTGAACGTGGCCGCCGCCGGCGCTGTGCTCCTCTCCGAGGCACGCCGCCAACGCGCCGTCTGACGGGACCGTGTCCGGGCCGGACACGGCCGCATCCGTTCCGGGGATCACCGGACGCCGCCGGTCCGCCGTGCGGGCCGCGACCGTTCTGTTCTCCCGCGGCGATCGCAGGCACCCGCACGTCGTGCGATCGCTGAACGCCGGTGGAACACCGGCGTCCGACACCGGATGTCCCGGCCGCACGCGCACCGGGCGAAGTGCCGGCGGCTGGGTGCACAGGGCCTTCGGTATCGTTTCGCGGGTATGAGTGCGCCCGACATCGAGACCATCCGCGACTCCGCCCTCGCGGACATCGCCAACGCCGTGACCCTCGACGCCCTGGACGAGGCCCGTATCCGCCACACCGGGCGGAAGAGTGCGCTCAGCGCCGTCCTGGCCGGAATCGGCCAGCTTCCGCCGGAGCAGCGCGGACCCGTCGGCAAGGGCGCCAATCTGGCGCGGAAGGCAGTCGAGGCCGCACTCGCGGAGCGTCATCAGGCGCTCGAGACCACGGCGCTCGCCGACCGGCTCTCCTCCGATCGCGTCGATGTGACGCTCCCCGGCGACCCCGTGGACGAGGGCACCCTCCACATCGTCACCCAGCTGCGTCGCGAGGCAGAGGAGATCTTCCTCGGAATGGGCTGGCAGGTGGCCGACGGGCCGCACGTGGAGGACGACTTCCACAACTTCACCGCGCTCAACATCCCGGAGGGGCATCCGGCCCGTGCCGAGACCGACACCTTCTTCATCGACGGGCACCCCGACGTCGTCCTGCGGACCCACACGTCGCCGGTCCAGATCCGCGTGATGCAGTCGCAGGAGCCGCCCATCTACTCCGTCATGCCGGGAACCGTCTATCGCAACGAGGACATCGACGCCACCCACGGCGCGATGTTCCACCAGCTGGAGGGACTCGCGGTTGACGAGGGCCTCACGGTCGCCCACCTCAAGGGCACGTTGCGCCAGTTCATCCGCGAGCTTCTGGGTCCCGGGTACGAGATCCGGCTGCGCCCCGACTACTTCCCGTTCACCGAGCCGTCGTACGAGGTGGACGTCCTCTGGACCGACCGGCGCGGCCGCTCGACCTGGCTGGAGCTCCTGGGCGCGGGCATGGTCGATCCCAACGTCTTCGAGCACTGCGGAGTCGATCCCGAGCGCTACACCGGTTTCGCCTGGGGCGTGGGGCTGGAACGCGTTGCGATGCTGCGCCACGGGGTCACGGACCTGCGCATGCTCTTCGACGGCAACCTCGGCTTCCTGAAGCAGTTCGGCGATGCGGGGGCGGTGCGATGAGGGTTCCGATGTCATGGCTCGCGGAGCTCGTGGACCACGGCCTGTCCGTGGACGCGTTGACGGACGCCCTCACGGACGCCGGCGTCAAGGTCGAGGCCGTCCACCACCGCGGCGCCCCGGACACGCCGGACAACCGGGAACACCTGACGGTCGGCCGGGTGGTCGAGGCCGGACGCCATCCGGACGCCGACCGCCTCAGCCTCTGCCGCGTGGACGTGGGTGGTGAGGAGCCCGAGCAGATCGTGTGCGGCGCCCCCAACGTCGCGACGGGGCAGACCGTCGCCGTGGCGCTGCCGGGGGCCATGCTGCCCGGCGCCGACAAGCCGCTCAAGGCGGCCAAGCTCCGCGGCGTGCCGAGCAACGGGATGATCCTGTCGGCGCGTGAGCTGGAGCTCTCCGACGACCACGAGGGCATCATGGTCCTGGACGACTCGCTCGTCCCGGGAACGCCGCTCGCCGACGCCCTTCCGCTGGGCGAGGACGTCATCGAGTTCGAGCTCCCTCCCAACCGCCCGGACCTCCTCGGCGTCTGGGGGATCGCGCGGGAGGTCGCCGCGATCACCGGCCGGCCGCTCCGCGAACC
>CALMEC010000243.1 GCA_937862675.1 uncultured Actinomycetes bacterium | reverse complement strand
TGCAGTGGCTCGGCCGCCACCTCGTCCACGCGGAAGGCGACGCGGTCGCCGATGCGCCGCTCGTACTCGGCCGCCGCCTCCGCGTGGGGTGGCCGGACGGCTCCGACACAGACGACCTGGAGGCGCGGCGCCGCCGTGGCGCGGTTCCTCGCTACTGCTCGACCCTCGCCGAGATGATCCAGACCGGCTGGCTGGGCGGACCGTCCGTGACGCCGAGGGCGGCGATGTTCGAGATCGTCTTCAGCGAGCGCGCATCCGTCGCGTGCCCCAGGATCCCGTAGTCGGGCATCTGGGAGAGCCCTGCCGCACCGTTCGGCGAGCTGATCACGAAGAACTGCGACCCCGCGGTACCGGCCGGATCGCTGCCCATCTTGGCCATCGCCACGTCACCCACCTTGTACTGGTACCCCTGCGGAACCGGGCCGGTCACCTCATACCCCGGACCGCCGTTCTCATCACCCGCCGGTGCTCCGCCCTGGAGGACGAAGTCAGGGACGACACGGTGAAACGTGAGGCCGTTGTAGAAGCCCTTCTCGGCGAGGAAGGCGACGGAGTTGGGGATCGGTCCCCCGGCCGCGCGGTCCAGCTTGATCGTGAGCACGCCGCAGGACGTGGTCATGACGATCGTGGCGGGCCCCGGCTTCAGGACCTTCTCGGCCCTGTCGAACGACGGTGACGTCCCGGCCGCCGGTCGCCGGTCCGCGGGGAGGCATCCCTCCGCCGGGGCGGTCTGCGCGACGGCCGAGGTGTCCGTGGCGTCGGTGACCGCGGCCGTCGTCGCCGGCGCGGACTCCGTGCCGCTCGTGCCGGAACCGCCATCGCCACACCCCGCGATGACCAGCAGCGACGTCGTCGCCATCGCCACGCACATCCACCACCGTCGTGCTCCGCCCACAGGCCCTCCCGTCGATCCGCCTACAATCGCGCCATGGTAGACGACCCCCACGGGGCATACCTCGATCACCAGGCCGGTCCTCGCATCCCGTCCCCCGTCCGGCGGGCGATGGAGCAGGCGCTCGACCTGACGGGCGACCCCGACGCCCTCCACGACTGGGGACGTGCTCCCGCGGCGGCCGTCGAGCAGGCGCGCGAGCGGGTCGCCAGGCTCATCGGTGCCCGCCCCGAGGAGATCATCTTCACGTCCGGTGCGGTCGAATCGCGCAACCTCGCCGTCAAGGGGACGCTCGGCGCTCGGGCACGTGACGGAGGGCATGTCGTCGCGAGCATGATGGAGCATGCGGCGACCCTCTCCGCCTGCCGCACGGCGACGCGGCGCACCGGCGGGCTCAGCATGGTCGCGGCCGGTCCCACAGGGGCCGGGTCACCCGCCGACCTCCGCCAGGCCCTCCGTGAGGACTCCGTACTCGTCTGCCTGACGCACGCGCAGGCCGCGATCGGCACCGTGGCCGACCTCGGCCCGCTGATCGCC
>CALMEC010000242.1 GCA_937862675.1 uncultured Actinomycetes bacterium | reverse complement strand
GGCGCGGGGAGTAGGGGTTCGGGGGGGTGCCGGGCGACGTGCGCGCGCGGTGGTGGGGCCGGGCGGGGGCGGCGTCCCCGCCGTACGCCGACTACCAGGAGAAGACACAGCGCACGATACCGGTCTTCGTGGCGACGCCGCGGTAGGCCGCAGTGAGGCGGACCGGGACTTCACCCGGTCCGCGACGCCCCGGTTCAGGGGTTGTCCCGCACAGGTTCCAGTCGTGTGATCTCGTAGGTCGACGGATCCAGCACGGCAAGTTCGTGGTTCCGGTCGTCCTTTCCGACGATCTGGACGTGGGGCGAATGCTGGCGGACGTCTGCATGGTCCGCCGGGACGAGTGCGATGAACCATCCGTTCTGAACGGTGGCGGGGGTCGATCGCGATCCGGCGCGGATATCGACGCGGGTGATCGCCGGATCACCGATACGACCGATGAACACGATCGGATCCTCACCGGCGTACCCCCAGGGACAGATGGTGAGACTCGGAGGCCCCGCCGGTGCGCCACAGACGTTGCCGCCTCCGATCCCCCACGTCGGGTAGAGGATGTCCCAGCCGTCGGATGTTCTTGCGGCGTAGACGGAGGCGTCCTTCCCGTTGTGCTCCGCGGCGATGACCCGGAGGACAGACGTGGCGGGAACGTTCAGCTTCTTGACTCCATCGGCACCCGGGTCGAACTGTGCCGCACGCATCTTCTCCACCGTGTCCGGAAGCGTCGCGACGTGCTCTCCCTGGAGCGGCGGACGTGTGCCGTACGGCGCGCTCGTCGTCACGCGCAACTCCGCCGGAACGGGTGGAGAGCCGAGAGCGGCTGCGACGTATCGCGCGAGACCCTGGTCCAGTTCGACGGTGATCGTCCCGTCGGCGTCGACGGTCGAGGAACCCAGAACCGTGGCGTAGGGGCCCTGGGCACGCGCGACGACGGCCAGGGCCCCACGGGTCGCGGCACTCATGATCCGGGGACGGGCATCCGCGGAGACCCGCAGTCGCAGTCTGCTGGGCCCCTGGGTTGCGGCGTCGACGATGTCGGCGGCAGTGAGGATGGGGCTGTCGGTGATGACATCGAGACGCCGTGGTCTGACGGATGCGATGAGGCGCAGGTCCCCGGCGGGAACCGGGATCGCCTCCCACTGACGTTCCGGGTTGTGGAGCACCGTCGCATTCAGGAAGTCGAGCTTCGCATCCGCCGCCGCCTTCGTGGCCACCCACTCGCCGCCCACGAACTCGGACGTCGATCGCGACATGAGGAGGTATCCACCACCGCGCGGTGTCAGCCGCGGAAGCCCGTCCTCCATGTCCGAGACGGTCGCGTACGTGGCCAGGCGCCCGGCTGTGCGGTCGTAGGCGGCGATGGATCCGAAATCGACAAGCGTCTGTACCCCCCCATTGTCGAGGGCCGCCGGCACTGTCATTCGCAGCGTGTCCGATGCCATCCGCTCCAGGCGGATCCCGGGGATGTCGTACTGGGTCGCACGACGATGGATCGCGGCAACGGCACGGTCCATCGCCAAGTCGGGGGATACTCCGACGTCAGGGATCACCCGCACCGTCGCGACCTGGCCCCAGTTCACGCGCGGGGTGTCCGCAGGGACGACCGAGGAATTATCGAGGTGACGTAAAGTGACCGCGGCAGTGGTCACAGCGGCGATCCCGGCGAGGGACGCGACCACGGCCACCAGGCGGCCGCGTCGACGCGTCGTCGTCCGTGTTCGTGCGCCCGTGGTCACCCGCGTCAGGATCCGCCGCCGGCTCTCGGCCGGCAGTGGGCTCAGATCGGCCTGGAAACCGCGGAACAGATCGTCGATCGATTGCATCAGGGAAGGACCTCCGAGCTCGTCGTCGTGCCGCGTGCGGTGATGCCGTGTGCCTGAAGCTCCCGTGCCGCTGTCGCGCGGGCGCGGTGCATCCAGCCGCGCACCGTCCCGATCGGAACGTCGAGGGCGGTCGCGATCTCCTCGTAGGAGAGGTCCGCCAGCGTATGGAGCAGGAGCACGTCGCGGTGCTCGCGTCGCATCGCCGCCAGCGCGGCCGCGAGAGCCGGGCCCATGTCCCCGTCGTCGATCCGGTCGGGGACTCCGGGATGGACCCCGGTCCGGGCATAGGCACGGAGCATCCTCACCTCGCGCCGGCGATGGTGCCGGATCACGTTCGTCGCGATCCCGTACAGCCAGGGCAGGCCGTCGCCATGGGACGGCGTGAATGAGTCCCATCGACGAAAGGCGACGGTGAACACGTCGGCCACGACGTCCTCCGCATCCTGCACGCCGAGGCGGCGCACGACATAGCGGGAGACCGCGTCGAAGTGCCGTTCGAAGAACTCGTCGAACGCCATGCCGCTCTGGGGCGGGTCACCGCGGGTCGGTGGGGGCTCGGTCATCACCCGTCTTATGCCCGAAGGAGATCCGTTGGTTACGGACGTGTCGATCAAACGACGATGCCTGACAACACTCCCTCCGGGGCCGGACCGTTTCGATCCCGTCTCCCAGCACCTCGAGAGTCGCGGTGATGGCCGGACCCGCCCGGCGTTCGGCCATCACCGCTCCCGGTGGCGTGCTGGCCGAGCCGTGACCGGACCGAGATGCGGCGATGACACCGGCGGCGGCCGGGCCGGGGCCGGCATCGCCCGAGTTCAGCCTCGACGGATCTGCGTCGCATGGGCTCGGCGGTAAGGCCCGGGAGCTCTCCTACCGATGGAACAGGCGCGGTTGTGCCGCGCAAGCCGTGCATTGGGGAGAGTCCGTGTCGATCACGATGAACCGATTTGTTCTCGCCGCCTTCGTCGTGCTGTGGATCTGCAGCGTGCGCGTCGCACATGCACAGACCACCGTGCAGGTCATGGAAACGTATCCTGCGGGTCCCGCGGTCGAGCTGGCACACGATCAGAATTTCTATCTGCGCCTGGCCTACACCGTCGACCAGCCGACCCGGATCTGGGCGGAGCCGTATTTCCGTGGTGCCCCCGCCCGCGCCGGCAGCAATCCCTCGCGCAGCTACGACGGCGTCGGCGAGGCGCTCGGCTGGTTCTTCCTCATGGATGCCGATGCGCAGGCGGATGAAGTGCGCATCCGGGCCGGCGATGGTTCGCCCGGCGGCACGCATGAGGTGGCGCGATACCCCGTTCGTGTCGTGCAGGGTGGTGGGGCCGCGGCGGGGACGGTCGACCCGCCCGAGTGGGTGACGCGCCTGTCCGCGCTCGATGCACAGGCGCAACGCGATGCCGAAGAGAGCAACGACACGCCATTGAGTGGCAGCGACGTGGTCCTGTTCGGCGGCTTCATGCTGCTGATGCTGGCACTGGGCATCCTCGGTTTCCTTGCACCGGCGTGGGGCCTGTGGCGCTGGCGCGGTGGCTGGCGCCTGGCCGCCGCCGTACCGGCGGTGCTGATGGCGTTCGTCGTGCTGCGCATCGTCGTCGGCACCTCAAGCGATCCGAGCTCGCACAACCTGTGGCCGTTCGAGGTACTCATCGCCGGCGCGGAGAGCATCGGTGTGATGCTCGTGCTGGTGATCGCACGTCGCGTCTGGCCCGAGCGGAGCGTGTGATGCCGGGCTGGCTCAGCGTCCTGGTCCTGCTGGGCCTCGGGGGTGGCATCCTCGCCGTCGCGTGGGGCGGCTGGCGCAGCGGCGAACTGCCGGCCGGCAGCCGCGCCTGGCACAGCTACCGGCCCAGCCGCGACGAAAGCCCTGTCGCGTTCCACCTCTTTCTCACGCTGTACGTCTGCGGCGGTATCGCCCTGTGCGTCTGGGGCCTGCTCGCGCTGGGCGGCATGGCGCCGCCGTTGCGGTGGCGCTGAACCGGACCACTCCTCACCCGTACCGGCTGCCGCCGGGAAGGGTCCCGGTCGTCGCCTCTGTGGGCCTGTCGCCCCTCAGCCGGCGGTCATGCGGTCGTCGTCGAGGTGGCGGAGCGTCACGGCTCCGGTGATCGGCCTCCGAGTTCGCGCCGTGGCGCCAACAGGCCATCACGCGCGGTCGGCGCTATCCGCAGTCGGCGCAGACGCCGCGGTAGATGACCTCGGTCGACTGGATGACGAAGCCGTCGGCCGCACCGGAGGTGTTGGGTGCGCGCATGCCGCGGGCGGGGACGTCGAAGATCGCGCCGCACTCGTTGCAGACCATGTGGTGGTGATCGCTCATCACGTTGGGGTCATAGCGCGTGATGCGGTCGCCGACCCGGACGGAGAGGAGCTCGCCGGCGTCCACCAGCTCGCCCAGGGTGTTGTAGACCGTCGCGCGGCTGATCTCGGGCAATGCGGCGACGGCCCGCTCGAGGACCTCCTCGGCGGTCAGGTGGATGTTCGCCGCACCGCTGACGTCGAAGACGCTGCTGATCACCCGGCGCTGCGGGGTCATCCGCCATCCGCGCTCCGTCAGGCGCTCGGTCAGTGAATCCATGTGTCCATGTTACGCCGCGCCCTCCGTCGCGAAAAGCCCCGTCCGGCCGGGGTGCTCCAAGAATGGAATGCATCCAACTTTAGACGCTGTCTAATGTAGAATGCCCTCGCCCTCGATGACGGGCGCTTACTCACGACGCGAAAAGGACGGGCTTTCATGACCGAGGGCACCTGCCCAGTGGCACATTCCTCCCACGGCGGGACGACCAACCGCGACTGGTGGCCGAACCAGCTCGACGTGGCCGCCCTGCAGCCGAGCCCGGCCGCTGCGAGCCCCCTGGGCGCGGATTTCGACTACGCCGCCGAACTCCAGACGCTCGACTTCGACGGTCTGAAGGCGGACCTCATCGCCCTCCTCACCGACTCGCAGGAGTGGTGGCCGGCCGACTACGGCAACTACGGCCCGATGTTCGTCCGCATGTCGTGGCATTCCGCCGGCACCTACCGGATCTTCGACGGTCGCGGCGGGGCCGACGGTGGACAGCAGCGGTTCGCCCCGCTCAACAGCTGGCCCGACAACGTCCTGCTCGACAAGGCCCGTCGTCTGCTCTGGCCCATCAAGAAGAAGTACGGCCGCAAGATCTCCTGGGCCGACCTCCTGGTCCTCGCGGGCAACGTCGCGCAGGAGTCCATGGGGCTGCCCGTCGTCGGCTTCGCGTTCGGTCGTGAGGACGACTGGCTGCCGGAGCAGATGAACTGGGGCTCCGAGACCACCTGGCTCGGGGACGACATCCGCTACACCGGGGGGCGTGATCTGGACGACCCGCTCGCGGCCGTCCAGATGGGCCTCATCTACGTCAACCCGGAGGGTCCCGGCGCCAACGCGGACCCGGTCTCGGCAGCGCACGACATCCGCGAGACCTTCGCCCGCATGGCGATGAACGACGAGGAGACCGTCGCCCTCATCGCCGGTGGCCACACGTTCGGCAAGACCCACGGTGCGGGCCCGGCCACCAATGTCGGTGCGGAGCCGGAGTCCGCCCCCATCCACGCGATGGGCCTCGGCTGGACGTCGGCTTTCGGCAGCGGCCTGGGCGGCGACGCCATCGGCAGCGGCCTCGAGGGAACGTGGACGCCGACCCCCACCAAGTGGGACAACTCGTTCTTCGACATCCTCTTCGGCTACGAGTGGGAGCTCAGCGAGAGCCCGGCGGGCGCCAAGCAGTGGATCCCCACGGACCCTGCGGCCCAGACCATCGTCGCCGACGCGCACGACCCGGAGAAGTCGCACCCGCCGGTCATGCTGACGACGGACCTCTCGCTTCGGTTCGACCCCGAATACGAGAAGATCTCCCGTCGCTTCCACGAGAACCCGGAGGAGTTCACCCGGGCGTACGCGCGCGCGTGGTTCAAGCTCATCCACCGCGACATGGGTCCGCGCACCCGGTACCTGGGGCCGTGGGTCCCGGACGAGATCGAGATCTGGCAGGACGTCGTCCCGGCGGTCGACGGCGAGGCCCTGGGCGCGGCGGACGTCGAGACGTTGAAGGCGCGGGTGCGGGACGCCGGCCTCGCGACCGCGGATCTGATCGCGACGGCGTGGGCCTCTGCCGGGACCTTCCGTGGCACCGACAAGCGCGGCGGGGCGAACGGCGCCCGTGTGCGGCTGGCTCCGCAGAACGCGTGGGAGGCCAACGAGCCCCAGCGCATCGCGCCGGTCATCGCGGCGCTCGAGGCGATCGCCGCCGAGTTCAACGCCGCGGGCGGCGCGACGGTCTCGGTCGCCGATCTGATCGTGCTGGCCGGATCGGTCGCCGTCGAGGACGCCGCGAAGGCCGCCGGTGTGGACGTGATGGTCCCGTTCACCCCCGGTCGCACGGACGCGACGGCCGAGCAGACCGACGCCGACTCGTTCGACGTGCTCGAGCCACGCACCGACGGGTTCCGCAACTACCTCGGCCGTGCCGTGGTCCCTGCGGAGCGCAGCCTCGTCGAGCGGGCCACCCTCCTCACGCTCACCGCACCCGAGACGGCCGCGCTGGTCGGGGGTCTGCGGGTCATCGGCGCCAACCACGGGGGCTCCGCCCACGGCGTCTTCACCGACCGTGTCGGTGCGCTCACGAACGACTTCTTCGTCAACCTGCTCGACAACGACACCGTCTGGGTGCCGACCGATCAGGAGGAGACGCTGTTCGAGGGGCGTGACCGTGCCACCGGCCGGCAGAAGTGGACCGCCACCCGCAACGACCTGGTGTTCGGTTCGCACTCCGTGCTTCGCGCGGTGGCGGAGGCGTACGCCTCCGACGACGCGCTGGTGCCGTTCGTCGGCGACTTCGTCAGCGCGTGGGTCAAGGTCATGGACCTCGACCGCTTCGACGTCGGGTAGACCCGTCGACATGCGGTGATCCGAGCGCGCCCCCGTCGCTGATGCGACGGGGGCGCTCGTCATTCCGGGCGCGCCGGACGGTGAATGAGACACGTCCGGCCGGTTGGAGCGCCGCACGGGCGCAGATGGTCAGCCGGTGTCGACGGAGGACGCCGGCCGGCTCCCGGCTGGTCTCACGCCTCCGGTCGGCGGGCCACGGCGAAGAGCTTGCAGTAGTCGTAGACGAAACCCTCCGGGCCGGCCGCGTCGTGCAGCGCACGTTCGATCCGCTGGTCGAGTTCGCTGTACCCGTCGGGCGGGTTGTCCAGCAGATGGGCGGCCACGGAGCGCGTGCGCGCCATGAACGCGTCCGGAGGGGTGTGGCGTCGACGGCGCTCGATCCAGACGTCGACGGGTTCCAGGCCGGCGGCCTGCAGGTCCGCGGCGATCTCGTCGACGTCACGCTGATTCGTCTCGAACCACCCGGTCCATTCCGCCGGTGCGCCGACGCTCGTCAGCAGGTCGCGCCATGCGTCCTCGCTGCCGTGTCCGGCGGTCAGGATGCCCAGCACACCGCCCGGCCGCAATGCCCGGGCCATGCGCGCCACCGCGCCGGTCTTGTCCGGGAACCAGTGCAGCGCCATCGCACAGATGACGGCGTCGTAGGCATCGTCGGGGACGTCCATCGCCAGCACGTCCTCGTTGCGGAGCTCGACCTCGACGTCGGGGAACTCACCTCCGAGCTTGGCGGCGAAACGCTCCAGCATCCCCTCCGACGCATCGACACCGGTGATCGACCGGACAGGAAATCGTCGCACCATCGCCGCGGCGGTCCAGCCGGTCCCGCAGCCGACGTCCAGCACCGTTCGGTACTCGCCGTCGGGCAGGGACATGATGAGCCGGTCGGAGCCGGCGATGTTGTGCCGTACAGCCTCGTCGTAGGTCTCGGCGCCCTTGGTGAAACCGTCGCCGGCACTGGTGCTGTCCGTGGTCAATTCGGTCCTCGTCGTCTGCGGTTCAGGACGCCGAAGTCTGCCGATCCGCGCCTCCGGCCGCATTCTGCTTCACGCGTGCGGAGGCGCGGTGCCGGGCGTCGTGCCCGGGCGGGTCCGTCAGGGTGCCGTCAGCGTAGGACGATCTCGCCGTCGGCTGTGGCGATTCCGCAGGCGTGGATCCCGGGCCCCGTGCCGGGTGCGTAGCGGATCGGCAGTCCGTGGTCCGGTCCGAGCCAGCCCTCCAGGACCGCCTCATGGTCGCCGACCTCCACCCAGGTGACGCCGGCCGGTGCGCATGAGTGGTTGGCCGCCGCGTATCGCTCCGCCTGGGTCCGGTGGCGGGCCTCGCGCTCGCCGCGTGGCGCCATGAAGAAGGGGAGGGGGTATTGCGGCATGCCCGCACTCCGGAAGACGAATGTGTCACCCTCCGTCGTCGAGACCTCTCCCGCCCGGATGGGAAGACCCCGCCGTGAGGCGGTGTCGTCCAGGTCGTTCACGCCGATGCACCACCACAGGATGCGGTCCTGCCCCTGGAGGGTGGCTGCGAGCCAGGCGCCGTCGTCCTTGGAGGTGTCCTGGATGCCGAGAAGCTCCAGGAAGCAGTCGGGGCCCAGTGGCACCATGCGGTCATTGGTCCCGCCGAGGTGATCGCCGACCGGCACCCAGCCGAGGCCGTATTCGTCACGCAGACGTTCACACGCCGCGTCGATGTCGACGACGCCGTAGATGACGTGGTCGATGAAGAATCCTTCACTGCTCATGTCGCGATCGTCCTCCCTCGTCCGCGGAGACGGTGGGCCCGAATCGGTCGCTTGCGGTCGGGTCGCGACCATCTCCGAAGGCGGTGCGTGCAGGGTCACATAACCGCTTAGAACGCTACCCCACGTGTGTTCGGAAAAGAACGTCGCGGCGTCGGTTCGTCACCGTGATCGGACCCACGTCACGTCCCCACCGGGGTGTTCGTCATGGAGCCACGGCCGGCCCGGCGTCCGGACGATCGTCCGAGACCCACCCATGCCGCAAGCCGGCGTCTGTCGGACCGGTGAGATCCTCACGGTGATCCGTGAGCCCTTGCGCGAGAGCTTGACGGTGAACCTGGCGCCCTTCACGGGACGCAGGCCGACCAGGTCCCGGGAGGAGCTGACGCTTGCCGGCTTCACGAGCTGGAGCGTCGCCCGTCAGCCCTTGCCCATGACGAGGTGCTGGCCGAGGACGGGGCGCGTGCCCTTGGCCATGCGCGTGTCGTTCACGGTGAGCTTCTTCGACCAGCCGATCGCGATGACGCTGCCGACGACCTTCGGAGAGCGTCGCGTCGGGCCGCCGCCGTGATCGGACCCACGTCACCTCCTCACCGGGTGGTCGTGGTGGCGCGACAGACCGGACGGCGAGGATGGATGCACCGTCCGGTTGTCACGTCAGCGGAGCACGGGCGGCTTCCCCGAGCAGTCGGGGTTGCCGTAGAGGCGGCGGCAGAGGGCGCTCGTCGTGGCGGCGGCCGTGATGCCGTGCCCGCGGCTGTCGGGATGGAAGGGCCCGGAGGCGTTGAGACCGAGGATCGTGGTGCCGAAGACACCCTTGAAGTACGAGTCGCTCGCGCAGTATCCGTGGGTCCCGAATGCGGCCTGGTCGACCGGGACGACCGTCCATCCGTGGCGCGTTCCCGCCGCGGTCACCTGGCGGTTGAGTGCCTGTCCGGCGAGGGAGATGAACTGCCATGTCGATTCCGGCCAGTGGCCCGTTCCCACGCCGCCGACGCAGGTGCGCCCGGCGTCGTCGTTCGTGAAGTCCGGGTACTGGGTGATGAACACGTTGCCGGGCTTGACGCCGAGACCGATGCTGCGCACGTCCAGCGGGCGCTTGAACGCGCGGGCCAGTCCGTCGTAGCGGTCGGGCAGTGTTCGCGTCAGGTGGTCGACCCACGTCCGTACCGGCTTCGCCGGTGAGTGTGGCGTGGCGGAGTAGATGAATCCCTTGACGACGGGACCGGTCGCCGGTGTGCGGCGGACCCAGTAGGACTCACACGACGGCGGAAGGAACTTGACGCACGCGCCCATCGTCGGCCCGAACGCGATGTTGTTCACGCCGATCGAGACGATGGCCGCGTCCACCTTGCGCTCGGGGTCACCTTTCCGGGCCACCGACGCACGCGTGACGAGCGCCGCGACCTGGCGGATCTGCGGCGGTAGCGGAGTGGATCCGGGGTTGATGCCGCTGTAGCTGATCTCATCGAGGTGCTCGATCACCGCGCCTGAGCACGAGGGCCAGATCAGCGTGACGCTGGTGCGCTGGTCGCGCTTCTCGAGTTCCATGGCGGTCCGGTACTGGTAGGAGGTCAGCGAGCGGTTGCAGCGCGTGAACCGGAACGGTCCGTTGCCCTCACCCGAGCCGTTGGAGTCGCCGAACGCCGTGATCAGCCAGTCGTGAAGGACGACCGGCCGCGTCGCGAGCCGCTTCACGTCCTTCCACTTCCCCTTGGTCACCTTCTGCTCGATCGGGGTGAGGCGGTAGCGACCCAGCCGGCTGCCCACGAACCGCGTCCTGCATCCGGGCTTCGGGCGGGTCAGGATCGTGGCGCCTCCGGGTGCGGCGATCTCCCAGCGGTAGCGCCGCCCGGCCGGGCAGGTGAACGGCTGCCCCCTGCTGGTCAGGAAGACCGTCGCCGGCCACCGGTCCGGGTAGACGCTTCCGACCCTTGGGAGGCCCAGGTCGAGGCCCCACTTCGGTACCTGCGCCGCGAGTCGGTCGGGCACCGTCCAGTCCATGCCGTCGGGACGCTGCGGGTCCGGAGGGGTGCCGTTGCCGCTCCCGGTGACGGTGAACTTCCGGCCCTGGTTGTCCTCGGCCGTTCCGGTGAGTCTCTTGCCGTCGGCGGACATCGTCAGGCGGAACGTCGCGACGTACACGCCGCCCGAGGCGGTCGTGAACGTGGCGACGGACCCCGAGACGGATCCGACGATCGAGTAGCCGCCCGTTCCCGTCAGCTGGGTTCCGTTCTGCGTCCAGGTGCTCTGCCACGGGTAGTCATTGCCCTGCTGAGGGCCGGAGACGACGTGATCGATGAGCGACCAGGTGCCGGTGAAGTCGGCGTTCTCGGCGGCCGATGCGGAGCTGGTGGCGAGCAGGCCGGTGAGCACGGCGGCGACCGCGATCGTCACGAGGAGGATGCGACGATGCGTATGAATGACCATAAGGCGCGGAATCATACGCGCAGCACCACTGGGATTTTTCGCACGTGCGTATCTGTTACGTAAGTCCGCCGGCGGCCACCTCGGTGTGTGGGTCCGCCATGCAGTGCGAATCACGGGCCTGTCGTGATCCGGTGACGTCGGAGCCACGTCGGGTCGCCGTGCGGGTCCGCGCGACGATCCGGATCTCAATCGCGCCCGGATGCCTCCCGTCGCGAACGTCGTGCGAGCGCGTGTCCGAAGCCCACGACGCACAGGACGAGTACCACGATCGGGAGCACGAAGCGGGTGAACCATGAGCCGTCGCCCATCGCCATCCGCAGGACGGCGACGACGGCGAGAACAGCGCTCGACACGACGAGGGCGACCGTGAGAGCGGCCCCAGCCCGGCCGGCCCCGCCTTCTCGCAGGTCCTCGTCAGTGAGCTCCCACCAGTCGGAGAAGCCGGCGACCGCCACGAGGATGACGAGCCCGATCATCGCCGGCACCGAGGCGGCGACGTCGTCCCGGCCGG
>CALMEC010000241.1 GCA_937862675.1 uncultured Actinomycetes bacterium | reverse complement strand
TCCACCGGTGACGCACCCCACATCCACGACTCCGTGGAATCAACCATCTAGGGTGGATGTGATGAACGACGTCCCGTCGCCAGCGGCCGTGCGCAGCAGCGCGGCGATCGAGGATTACATGAAGGCCGTCTACTCGATGTCCGAGTCGCGTGGCGGGCCGGTCCAGACCAGTGAGCTCGCGGCTCGGCTCGGCGTGACGGCGGCGTCGGTGTCCGCGATGGTCAAACGGCTGCACGGCGCCGGACTGGTGGATCATGAGCCCTACCGGGGTGTCCGGCTGACACCCGAGGGCGAGCGTCTCGCCCTGCACGTCGTCCGCCGCCACCGCCTCGTCGAGCTCTTCCTGGCCGAGGTCCTGCACATCCCGTGGGACCGGGTCCACGCCGAGGCGGAGATCCTGGAGCACGCCCTCTCGGATTATCTCGTCGACTCCATCGACGAGCTGCTCGGACGACCGCGGTTCGATCCCCATGGCGATCCCATCCCCGCGCCGGATCTGACGGTCGCACCCGCCGACCGGTCCATTCCGCTGACCGAACTCGACATCGACCGGACCGCACGCATCACCCAGGTGTCCGACCTCGAGCCCGCGATGCTCGTCCACCTGACGTCGGCGGGTATCGGACTGAACGACGACATCCAGGTGCGCGAACGCGAACCGTTCGGCGGATCGCTCGTCGTCGCGGTCCGCGGGGCGGTCCGCAGGCTGCCCCATCGTCTCGCGGAGGGGATCCGGGTGTCGGTCGACAGCGACGCCGCCTGATCCAGGGTCGTCCCCGAGATGGACCGGGGACGACGCCTCACGTCGGGTCGACGGGAGACCGGGCGCTGGTGACGACCATCCGGGGTTGCGGCACTGGCGTGCCGGATGAGGGGCCCCGTGGGGATGGGCGCCACGCAGGCGCCGGCCCGTTCATCCGGATCCGGTCAGGTGAACGCGGCGCCGACGTCTCCGGTCCGGTGGGGTACGTCCGATGTTCGATCGTCAGCCGGGGCCGACGGGGGTTCCCCCGTCAGAGTCCCTCGGCGGCCAGTCCGTAGCCACGTGCGATCGCGGCCTGTGCGCCGTCGATCACCGCGAGCAGGCACGCCATCGCGTGCTCCTCGTCGACCAACCCCTCCTGGATGGCCACCTCCGCCTCGACCAGGACGGCGAGTGCGAAGCGCGTGTGCTCGATGAGGACCCCGCCGCCGCGCTCGCCCTGCAGCCCGCCCCGATATCCGGCGACCTCTGCGCGCCCTGCGAAGGCGGACGGATTGCCCGACTCCAAAGCGCCCGTGACGACCCGCACGAAGCGGGTGACCGCTCTGCGCAGCTCGGTCTCGCTGGGGATCTGCGTGATCGTCGGCACCGCCGGGTCGTAGCCGGTCAGGACCCGCTCGATGATCTGGTCGCTGCGGGCGTTGAGCTCGCGTGCCAGCGTGGGACAGGCGGGTATCTCGGTGCGCGCGGCCCGGAGGGAGAAGCGCCGCGGGATGGGCGCGCCTTGCTCGTCGAGCCATACACGGAGTTCCTCCATGTCGAATCGACGGTGCCCGCCGACCGTCCGGTGCGACGGCAGACGTCCGTCGTCCGCCCATCCTCGCACCGTCGCGACGCTGACCCCGATGATCGCGGCCGCCTCACTCGCGGTCAGCGAACGGCGACCGGGCTCCACCCGGCCCCGGGTCGTGTCGCGTCCCTCATGCTCTGATTCCATGCCTCAACCTCACCTTCAGTTGGACCGGACCATCTTATGGTCCGGTCCGGGCGAAATGGAGGAGACCCGACCAGTGTGACAGGGATTTCAAGGATTGGCAGGATCGCTTGCACGTAAAGCGAACCCAAACGCCATGGCCTTCTTCCGACGACACCCGTCGCTTCTCATCGCGTCCGCCTCCGTGGGGGCGGCGCTGGCCGTCATGATCGGCGGTCTCCTCGGCGTGATGACGCACATGCGTGCCGACATCGCCGACGTCGCGGGCACGCTCTCCCGCACCACCGGGGAGCTGCCCGACCTCTCCGCGCCGCTCACGCCCGCGTCCGTGCGGGCATACCTGGCGGACTCGACGGTGCCGACACGACTGATCGGCGCGCGCGGGCAGCAGATCGGCCGATCGGACATCACCCCCGCGATCTGGGACGAGGCCGGATCCGGCGGCCTGGCCGGCATCGCCACGCGTGGCACCGACGTCCACCGTGCGGGGAACTCGGTCGAGGTCACACGTCCCCTGTCGGACGGACGTTCCGTCGTGACCCGGTCCTGGTTGCCGGAGTCGGCGACCTCCGTCGGACGTGGCACGACGACGGCCATCGTCGCTGCGGCGGTCCTTGCCGGGCTCATCGCCGGTCTCGTGGTCTGGGCCTTCCAGCGACGCCGCCGTCGCGAGGTGCTCGCCGTCACGACGGCCGCCGAGGCGCTGATCGCGGGACGGGTCCCGGAACACGATCCCGCCCTCGAGGCCAGCGACCTCGCGCGCGCTGCCGATGCGATCCGCACCGGTGCCGAGCGCATCGCCCATCTCACCGAGATCTCCGACCGGGAGATGGGACTCCTCACGGCCGCCATCGAGCCCCTCTCGGTGGGTGTCGCCGGACGCGGCCCGGCGGGCAGCTGGCTTCGCAACGTCGCCCTGGAACGTCTGGTGGACGGCATGGGCGCGGGCGATCGTGTGATCGTCGAGGACGCCGTGCGCATCGGGCTGGAGTCGACGGACCCGACCGGGGGTCAGGTCCACCTGGCGGACGGCCGCGTGATGGACATCGACGCGTGGTCCGTGCCCGGCGGGCGTCTCGTCAGCGTCGTCGAGCGCACTGAGCAGGAGCGGCTCGGGCGCTTCCGCCGTCAGATCGAGAGCTCGGCGGTGCGGCAGCTCAAGGCCCCGCTCGACGAGATCAAGACCCGCGGTCGCGAGATCTACCCCCATGTCACGGCGCCGGGGGCGCCGACGCTGCGGTCGCTTCTGGCCGCCACCGACCGTCTGGACCGGGTGATGCGGATGATGCTCCGCGGCACCAACCTGGATCCCGCCGCCCGCGCGCCGCGTCGTGAGCGGTTCGGGGTCGCCGGCTTCCTCTGGGCGCTGGCGCACGACTGGGACGCGGCACTGCGGACGAAGGCGCAGCGCGTCGAGCTGGACGTGGCGTCAGATCTGCCGGACGTGAAGACGGACTCCGCACTGGTCGAGGAGATCCTCACCGAGCTCGTGGACAACGCCGCCAAGTACACGCCGCGCGGGGGCACCATCGCGATGGCCGCCCGCCAGGCCGGCGGTCGCCTGGTCCTCGAGGTCGCGGACTCCGGTCCTGGGATCGACGCCGCGGACGCTCCGATGGCCGTGGAGCGGTTCTTCCGGGGCGACTCCGCCGAGTCCATTCCCGGCGCGGGACTCGGACTGGGCGTCGCCGCGGCCCTGGCCGAACGCATCGGCGCGACGCTCGAGATCACCCCCGGACCGGGTGGGCACGTGCGCCTCATCATCCCGGTCGACGACGAGCGTCCGGGACTGATCGCGGCCTGATGTCCCCGGACATCTGCGGGGGCCGTGGACCGTTCTCGGCACTCCCCGCGGGGCGGCGCCACGCCGCACTCCGGCGGCCGTCGCTGGTAACGTGGCCGTCGTCCACCTCCACCGCTGAAGGAGCACCATGGCCTGGGACGACGTCTCGCGCTGGCAGCCCGGCGATCTGGTCGCCTCATTCAAGATGGGCGATCCCATACAGATGGTCGACGTGCGCGAATTCACCTGGCGTGAGTCCGACAGCAAGATCCGGGGCGCCATCCGCGTCGACCCGATGGAGTTCGAGTCACAGGTGCCCGACCTCCCCGACGGCAAGCAGCTGATCTTCTACTGCGATCGCGACGGCGAGGCGACGAGCACGAAGATCGCCCTCTGGGCGTTCGACCAGGGACGCCCCCGCGTCGGCGTCCTCGTGGGCGGCTGGAACGGCTGGGTGGAGGGTGACAACCCGGTCGTCCCGAAGGACGAGTAGCCCGGAGCCTCCTGGCCGATGTGACGCTGTCCTCGTTCGTTCGCGGTGCCGACGCGAACGCGTCCTCCTGGGCGGTCCGGTGCTCCGCCGGGCCCCGTGATGGCGGGCTCATCGTCCCGTCCGGTGCGGGATGGACGGGACGATGAGCGGCTGGTCGCCGGCGTGTCGTTGCCGATCGGGCCGCACGGTGTGTCGTGCCCGTCCCCCGGTGAATGATCGACCCACGCTTGCCCCGTCGTGCTCCCGTCCGGGAGGACGATCACGTGCTCGGTGCCGTCGATGAAACGACCGGTGTGACAGGACGTCGTCCCATGTCACCGCGTGCTGTGCGATTCCCACGTCCTTCCCGGCGCGCTGATGGTGAGGGGCGTCAAAGCGGGGCGCGGGGACGGTGAGCGCGGAAGCGGTGACACCGGCGGTCGGGGGTCGGGGGGCGCGGCCACTCGACATGTCCGGCACCGTGTCCTCACGTCACCGATGGTGTGTGTCGCAGGCGAAGTACGCGGTCGTGACGTCCATGTGCGGGCCATCACGGCCGGCGTACGGGGCGGGATACGGGGAGGACACGTCGGCCGGGTGCCTCCCATCGCCCGCGGTGCAGGAGGCGTCGTCGAAGCCGGGGGATCGGGGGCGGGTGCCGGCCGTCATGACACCGGGGCCCCCGGCGGTCAGCGGGGGAACGGGTCTCCGAGCTGCGACGCCCGCCGGATCATCCGGTTGACACCGGCGAGAAGCAAATGATACTCATTCTCGTCTATTGCAGTCATCGAGAAGGAACCGCACACAGATGAACCGACTCCCCGTCACCGTCCTCTCCGGATTTCTCGGCGCAGGGAAGACCACGCTCCTCAACCGGATCCTCGCCAACCGCGAGGGCCGCCGCGTCGCCGTCATCGTCAACGACATGAGCGAGGTCAACATCGACGCCGAGCTCGTCCGCGGAGGGGAGGCCGAGCTCAACCGGACCGACGAGAAGCTCGTCGAGATGACGAACGGATGCATCTGCTGCACCCTCCGCGAGGACCTTCTGGAGGAGGTGTCACGGCTGGCCCGCCAGGACCGCTTCGACTACCTCCTCATCGAGTCCACCGGGATCTCGGAACCCCTCCCGGTGGCCCAGACCTTCACGTTCGAGGACGAGGGCGGGCGGAGCCTGGACGATGTCGCGCGTCTGGACACGATGGTGACGGTGGTGGACGCCCTCAACTTCCCCCGTGATCTCGCCGACGCCGACTCACTGCAGGAGCGCGGGGAGTCGCTCGGCGAGGACGACGAGCGCACGGTCGCCGACCTGCTCGTCGACCAGATCGAGTTCGCGGACGTCATCCTCCTGTCGAAGACGGACCTGGTGGACGAGGAGGCCGCAGGACACGTGGAGGCCGTCGTGCGACGCCTGAACACGCGCGCACGGGTGATCCGCGCGCCCTTCGGCGACGTGCCGCTGTCGACGGTGATGGACACCGGTCTGTTCGACATGGACGCGGCCCAGGAATCGGCGGCGTGGATCGCGGAACTCGCGGGCGAGCACGTCCCCGAGACCGACGAGTACGGCATCACCAGCTTCGTCTACGAGGCGCGCACCCCGATCCATCCCGCCCGGTTCGCGGCGCTCGCCGACGACGGGGACTGGGAGGGCGTGATCCGCTCGAAGGGGTTCTTCTGGAGCGCCGTGCATCCCGAGTTCGTGTATCTCTGGTCGCAGGCCGGGGGAGCCTGCGCCATCGAGATCACCGGCCGGTGGTGGGCGTCCATCCCCCGGGAGCAATGGCCCGAGCACCCGGAGGACCGGGACCGGATCCTGGCCGACTGGGACGACCGGTTCGGCGATCGGCGTCAGCGGATCGTGTTCATCGGGCAGGGCCTCGACGAGGGGCGCATGCGCGCGGAACTCGACGCCTGCCTGCTGACGGACGACGAGATGGCGCTCGGGCCCAGGGAATGGACGACCTTCGAGGACCCCCTTCCCGGCGTCATCGATCCGTCCGCGATCCACGACCACGCGGAGCACGGCTGATCCTTCGCCGGCCGGCGTGGTCGGCACGGATCCCGGATCAGGGCCGCGATCGGTGACCTCCCTCTGGCCGGTGGTCCGCCCCGGCCGGGAGGGGGAGGACGATGGGTTGCCGCCGGCGGACGTCGTCCGGGCGTGGTCCATGGCTGCGCGACACGGAGCGCGCGGCGTCCTCCGGTTCGGTCGTGGTGGCGGCCGAACCGGAGGGGGGACACGATCAATCGCCGGTCACGCGGTGGAAGCCCGACCCGGATCGCCGTGTCGGTCGGACCTGCAGACCCGCTATTCGGCGGTGGCGTCCTTGGGCGTCAGTCCGTACCGCTCCTCGAGCCACTCGGGAAGGACGGCGGCGATGGTGCGGATGAGCAGCTCGCGCTGGGCGACCGCCAGGCGCGCCGCGATCGACAGGGCCAGCTTGGCCTGGTCGTCGCGCAGGCCCTGGGCGCCGCTGATCAGGTTGTCGCCCTCCTGCTTGTTGTAGATCATCGCCCGTGCACCCATCGGCCAGTGCTCCTTGGCCCAGGCGAGCATGGCCTCCTCGAGGTCCGAAGGCTCGTAGGTGAGGAACGCCGCCTGCAGCGGGTTCAGCGTGGGGTCGGAATCGCGTGGGGCCATCGGTGCCTCGATTGTCGGTAACGGGGATCCGCCGTCTGCGGTACACCCAGACTAATGCCCTGGGCCGGAACTTTCTCCGGTTCCGGTGGCCCCGGTCCCACGGGATCGCGGCACGCGCGATCCAGGTTCGCGTGCGACGCCGCCGGCACCGGCCGTCCCGCCTCGCCGCCGGAGACCGCGCTCCGATGACCCGGCGGGCGACGATCTGCTCGTGCGATCGGCGCGGTCGGCATCGCGGTGGCCGGGGCGGGGCGGTAGAGTGGACCTCACGCTCCCAGCGAGGTCACCGCTCGATGTCGACGTATCTGCTCCTCACAACGCTCAGCCCCCAGGGCATCCAGACGCTGCAGGTTGTCCCGGAGCGCCTCTTCGAGGTCAACCGGGAGATCGAGGCGCTGGGGATCACCGTCGTCGACCAGTGGGCCCTGCTCGGCCCCTACGACTTCCTCAGCATCGTGGAGGCCCCGGACGACACGGCCATCGCCCGGCTGTCGGCCGACCTCGCCTCCCGTGGCTCCGCCCACGTGGACGTGCTCCGGGCGCTGCCGGTGGACAACTACATCTCGTCGCTCGTGGAGGACGACACGGCGTCCTGACCGCCCGCGGGGGCGGCGTCACACCTCAGTGACGGGCGCTCCGCCACTCCTCGGAGCCGCACAGCGGGCACTCCGGAAGCACCAGGATGCCGTCGTTCTCGTTGGGCGACACCACGAGGAGATCGCAGCTCGCGCATCGGAACGATCCGGTGACCTCGTCACCGATCTGGAAGAGCTGGTCTTCGGGCGCACTGTTCAACGGTCAGCAGTCTCCTGTGAGTTGGGTCCGACGTCGTCGGGGTCAGATGACGAATGCGGCGACCATGCAGACGATCGCCACGATGGAGAAGAATACGAAGCCGACCGACAGCGCGGCCCGCTGGGTCACGCGTCGGAGGCTGCGGACGCTTCCGCCGGCGCCACCGGCGGGGTGGACGGTGCACTCGCAGAAGGGGCACATGGTCGTCTCCTCCAGGAGCGGGGCTCCACAGCGGTGACAGGCCGGCGCCTCGGAACGGTGATGTCCCTGTCGATCGGATTCGACGCGCATTGAGGCCTCGGTGAGAAATCTGGTGGCCGGACCCAGAGGATACACCTCTCGCGCCTGACCGCGGAAGCACCCGGGACCCGGTGTCCCGGCCGGCCGGTGCTCCGGCGTCGCGTGCGGGGTGCTGAAGAGGGAGCCGTCCGACGCCGGGACATGCAGTGGGACGTCCACGGCGACGACACCGGAGTACGGTGCCGGGAACCCCGTCAGCCCGCGGACGGCGGATCCGGCGCGGTCTGGCCAGGGGGCGTATCGGCCGGGGCGTTCGCGGATCGTGCGGATGCCTCCGCCTCGGCGACGGCCTTCGCCGCGTCATCGTCGTCGTCGTGACCGGATGTCGACTCGACCTCCGAGGGCTCCGCGCCGGAGGGCGGTGAGGGGGGCGGGCCGGACGGGATCTGCGCCCCGATGTCCTCGATCTCCGCCTCGCACGCCGCGATGCGCATCTCCGCGGCCGCCACCTCGGCGATCTCGGACGTGAGGCGCTCGTCGTCGAGATCCCCGGCGAGCGACAGCGTACGCACGCGCCTGCCGAGTGCCTGCAGCGCCTGGCTCTTCCGCCGCTCCAGACCGCGGAGCTTCGCCTCGAGGCGGATGCGGTCGACACCCGAGCGTGTGAACCGGACGGTCGCACGGACGGACTCGGTGATGACGGAGAGCAGTGACATGGATATCCCCTGACCTTCAGGTGATCGGCGCTCGCAGCCGTGATTCAACCACGAATCGCACCTGTGACCAACGGAGCGCACGGCGTCACGGGTGCCGGACCTAGCGTCGGGCGATGTTCGGTGCCCATGGACGTCGTGCCCAGCGGGGACAGGCCGCACCCGAGTACGCCGGGATCGTCCTCGTCGTCGCGATCCTCCTTGTGGGCGCCGCCCTGCTGGTGCGGAGCCATGTGCCGGCGGGCCCACCTCCGCCGATCGCGCCGTCCGTCCCGCGGGCCCTCGACCACGTCATCGATCCGCTGCAGGATCTCGGTGCGGCACGTCCGACGCCGCGCCCGGGGTGGCTGCGGCGGGCGATCGGCCGGGTCCGGCGGAGCGGACGGGTGGTCGCTCTGGGCGGTGCCGCGTTCGGGCGGGGTTTCGGGCGGGCGGTCATGGGCGACCTCGAGGCGCTCGCCACCGATCCGGCCGCGGTGCTTCGCGGGGGAGGCGATGTCGCTGCCGCCCTGCGTGATCCGGGCGGCGTCGCCCGTGCCCTGGTCGTCGATCTGCGCGACTACGTGCGCGCGTTGCGGCGTATGGAGCCGGAGGCGGCGTACCGGCGTCTGATGGAGGACCTCGGCGGACTGTCGGAGGACGTCCTCGTGGCGCGCGGGCGGACCTTCGTCCTGCGGAGGCTCGCCCGCGCCGCGCGTGGCGGCGCTCACCGCGGCCCCGGCCGGACGACACGCCCCTGATGGCGGCCGGCACACAGTCGGCACGTTTGCGTCTGGAGCGGTGACGGTGGCACGCCGGAGGATCGAGATGCCCAATCACACGACAGGGGAGGAACAATGGGCTACCGGTTCATGGGATGGTGCGCGTCGCATGCGATGGAGGGCTGGAGGCGCCTCACCTCGGATCAGCGCGGCCAGGGGACGGTCGAGTACGTCGGCATCGTCGTCATGGTCGCCCTGCTGGTGTCCGCCGTCGGGGTCGTGGCGTCGAAGTGGGGAGGCGACATCGGCGCCAAGCTCAAGGACGGTCTGGTCAAGGCCATCAAGAAGCTGGTGGCGCAGCTCGTCACCTGATCCGCATGGCGGATCCCCGCCCCGCGGGGTGTTCCGGGCGGGTGGCGGCGCGACGTTGTCCCGGTGTGCGGGTCGGCCCGGGCGGCGTCGCGCCCGCGGGTGTGTTCAGCCGGAGGGCCGCACTCCCGGTCCCAGGACACGACGGATGCGTTCGACGGCCTCCAGGAGGCGGGGGATCGGCTGTGAGTAGGCGATGCGCACGTGCCGCTCCGGAGCAGCCAGCCCGAAGTCCCGGCCCGGGGTGATCGCGACGTGTGCCCGGTCCAGGATCTGCCCGGCGAAGGCGAAGCTGTCGTCGGTCACGGACGAGACGTCGCAGTAGACGTAGAAGGCACCGTCCGGAACCGCCTTCACCGCGAACCCGATGTCCGGGAGGGCGGCCAGAAGGGCGTCGCGGCGGTCCGCGAGCTCGCTCCGGCGCTCCTCCAGGATGGCGACCGTGTCGGGGGCGAACGCGGCCAGCGCCGCGTGCTGGGCCACGGGGGGAGCGCAGATGGAGAGGTTCTGGGCCAGCTTCTCGATGTCGCGGACGGCGCCGTGCGGCAGCACCAGCCAGCCGATGCGCCACCCGGTCATCTGGAAGTACTTCGAGAAGCTGTTCACGACGATCGCATCGTCCGTGTGGCGGAGGATCGTGTGCGGCTCGTGCCCGTAGGTGAGGCCCTGGTAGATCTCGTCGGCGATCAGGTCGGCGCCGCGGTCCCGGCAGAGCGCGGCGATGGCGTCCAGCCCGGCATCCGGGATCGACGTCCCGGTCGGGTTTGACGGCGAGGCCGTGATGACCGCACGGGTGGCCGGGGTCCATGCGTTCCGGAGGATGTCGGCCGTCACCTGGTATCCGGTGGTCGCGTCGGTCGGCACGAGCCTCGGACGTCCGCCCACGAATGTGGCGAAGTGACGATTGCAGGGGTATCCGGGATCGCCGATCAGGATCTCGTCGCCGATGTCCAGGACGTAGCCGAGGGCCATGAGGAGTCCCGCACTGGACCCGGCGGTGACCACCACGCGGTCGGGATCGACGGATACGCCGAACCGGGTGGCGTAGTACCGGGTGATGCGTTCGCGCAACGTCCGGAGCCCGAGCGCCGGGGTGTAGCCCATCGGCTCGGACGCGAGCGCGGTGGCCGCGGCGCGGACGACGGGCTCCGGGGTGGGGAAGTCCGGTTCGCCCACCTCGAGGTGGATGACGTCGTGCCCGGCGGCCTCGAGCTCCTGGGCGCGCCGCAGGACCTCCATCACCTCGAACGGCTCGATGGCGGCGGTGCGCGCACTGGACGTGCGCTCGTGCGGCGGGGTCATCGGTGCCCGGCGGGGCGGCGGATCGACGTCACGTCGCGGTCAGATCGTTCCCGTGAATGTGTTGCACTGGCCCGGCTTGCCCGACCGGTAGCCACGCATGAACCACTCCTGACGCTGCTTGCTGGACCCGTGGGTCCACGCCTCCGGATTGACCGAGCCCTGGAACCTCTTCTGGATGTAATCGTCACCCACACGGGCGGCGGCGTCCAGGCCGTCGGCGATGTCCTGTTCGGTGATCGGGTTGAGCGTCCCGGTCGACACGGCGTGGTGGAACCACACCCCGGCGTAGCAGTCGGCCTGGAGCTCCGATCGCACCGCCTTGGACTGCGGTCCCTGGCGGTCGTTGCCGATCGTGTCGAGGATGCCCTGCAGGTCCTGCACGTGGTGACCGTACTCGTGGGCCAGCACGTACGCCTGTGCGAACGGTCCGCCGGTGGCCCCGAACTTCTCGCGCAGCTCGTCGAAGAATCCGAGGTCCAGGTAGACGTATTTGTCGGCGGGACAGTAGAACGGGCCCATCTCTGCCGACGCCGCGCCGCAGCCGGTGTTGACGGCGTCCTGGAAGAACCTGGTGCGCGCCGGCGTGTAGGTGCCCCCGGCGTCGCGGAAGGCGGTCTTCCAGTAGGACTGGATGCTGTTGACGAAGCCGACGATGCGGCAGTCCTCGTACTGGTCGGCGTCGGCGCCCG
>CALMEC010000240.1 GCA_937862675.1 uncultured Actinomycetes bacterium | reverse complement strand
CCCGAATCCAGCCCCGACCTCGGCGGCCCCGTACGTTTCGCCAGCCATGGATCCTCCTCGCCCCGGTCGCCGCCCCGTACACGCCGCCGGACACATGCGCGAGCGACGATCGCCGGATCATCGGTCCGGCCGGGCCCGGGGACCTCGGCACGGGGCCATCGACCCGGCGCAACCGGCGGGCCCTCTCGCGGACCGTCACCGGCACGTGTCATGTCCGGTGCCAGGCACCAGAGATGACACGTCGATCTTGCCATCGCGAATTCCCCTGCAAGAGACGCTATTTTCGTGTCCGCAGCCAAGGGGCGTGTCATGTCGGGTGCCAGGCACCAGACATGACACGCCGTCGCCGGCAGGCGGTCATGACCCGCGAACCCGGCACCTCCGGCGACCGAGACAGGCAGGGTCGGCAGATCGGCGGGAACGGGTGGGAGATCCCCGTCGTCCGCACGCACACCACACTGCGCGAACGACGTGTACGCCGTGGGCGCCCCGATCGTCGCCGCCCACCGGGGATCGGCGTGACCATGCGGCCGACACCTGGTGACGGATCCCGGCACCCCGGGGGACACGTTCCTTTGGCGTCCAGAATGCACCGTGATGTCATGGAGCGCACTCCCCAGCGATGCACCCACCGGAAGCCGATCGGAAGGCAGCCCCTCGCAGATGTCCTCGCACTACGACGACACCGCACTCACGGATGACCTGGACTGGTGGGCCGCCGCCAACTACCTCACAGTCGGCCAGATCTACCTGCAGGACAACCCGCTCCTTCGGCGGCCCCTCACCCCCGAGCAGATCAAGCCCCGTCTGCTCGGACATTGGGGGACGAGCCCCGGACTCTCGATGATCTACGCCCTCGTCAACCGGAGGATCCGGGAGACGGACTCGGACTGGCTCTATGTCACCGGACCGGGTCACGGCGGCCCCGCGCTCATCGCCGCAGGATGGCTGGAGGGCACCTACAGCGAGGTGTACCCCCACGTCGGGCCCGATGAGGCGGGCATCCTCCGCCTGTTCCGGCAGTTCTCGTCGCCCGGCGGCGTGCCGAGCCACGTGTCCGTGCAGACCCCGGGCAGCATCCACGAGGGCGGTGAGCTGGGATACGCCCTCGTCCACGCAGCAGGCGTCGCCTTCGACAACCCCGATCTCGTGGTCGCCTGCGTCGTCGGCGACGGCGAGGCGGAGACCGGTCCGCTCGCCGCGTCCTGGCGGCTGCCGAGCTTCCTCAACCCGCGCCGCGACGGCGCCGTCCTGCCGATCCTGCACCTCAACGGCTACAAGATCGCGGGACCGACCGTGATGGGCCGTGACACCGACGCGAACGTCACGGCGTACCTCGCCTCGCAGGGATGGGATCCCGTCGTCATCTCCGGCGACGACCCTCGCGAGGTGTTCCCGCGGTTCCACGCCGCGCTCGCCGCTGCCCACGAGCGGATCGTCGAACTGCAACGGGAGGCCCGGGCGGCCGGCGCCCCGACGAGCCGGCGCCGACGCGACTGGCCCGCCATCGTCCTGCGCACTCCGAAGGGGTGGACCGGCCCCCACGAGGTCGACGGAGTTCTCGTCGAAGGGACAAATCTGGCCCACCAGGTCCCGCTCGCGGGCGTCCGGGAGAACCCGGAGCATCTCGCCATGCTCGAGCAGTGGATGAGGTCCTACCGCCCCGAGGAGCTGTTCGACGCCGACGGCCGCCTCGTCGAGCGGCTGCGCGCCCTCGCCCCGGTCGGTGACCGGCGGATGTCGGCCAGCCCGCACGCCAACGGCGGCCGGCTCCTGCGTCCGCTCCCCCTCCCGGATCTCGCCGCGTACGAGGTCGACCTGCGGGGGACCCGTGGAGCGATCCGGGTCGGGAACACCCGCCCGACCGGGGCCCTCCTGCGAGACGTCTACTCGGCCACGACGACCGAGGACGGCGGCGGCACCTTCCGCCTGTTCTGTCCGGACGAGACGGCGAGCAACCGGCTGCAGGACGTCTTCGAGGTGACCGACCGCTGCTTCATGGAGCCGGGCGAACCGTTCGACAGCGGCATCGGCGCCGACGGGCGGGTCATGGAGGTGCTCTCGGAGCACCTGTGCCAGGGGTGGCTGGAGGGCTACCTGCTGTCCGGACGGCACGGGCTCTTCGCGACGTACGAGGCGTTCGCCATGGTCTCGGCGTCGATGGCCGTCCAGCACACCAAGTGGCTCCAGCACGCGCAGACCCTCCCGTGGCGCGCGAGCGTCGCCTCGCTGAACGTCCTCCTCACGTCGACGTGCTGGCGCAACGATCACAATGGCTTCTCACATCAGGGCCCCGGATTGATCGACACCCTCATGCCGCTCTCGCCCGATGTCGTGCGGGTCTGGCTGCCCGTTGACGCCAACACGTCCCTGTCGATCGTCGACCACTGCCTGCGGAGCAAGGATCACGTCAACCTCATCGTGGTCGACAAGCAGCCGCATCTGCAGTACCTGACCCTCCATGAGGCGAACATTCACTGTGCCGCGGGCGCGGGCATCTGGGAGTGGGCGGGCAACTGCGCGCCGGACGAGACGCCCGACATCGTCCTCGCGTGCGCCGGCGACGTGCCGACGCAGGAGGCGCTCGCGGCGGCGGACCTGCTGTACGACCGGGTTCCCGATCTCAAGGTGCGGTTCGTCAACGTCATCGACCTCATGGCGCTGCTCCCGGAGAACGACCATCCGCACGGCTTCTCGGACAGTCAGTTCGACGGGATGTTCACGGAGAGCACGCACGTCGTGTTCGCGTTCCACGGCTATCCCCGCGCCGTCCATCAGCTCGTGCACGGCCGGTCGGACCCGGGTCGTTTCCACGTGCGCGGGTTCACCGAGGAGGGGACGACGACCACGCCGTTCGACATGGTGGTCATGAACGACCTGGACCGGTTCCACCTCGTCGAGGACGTGATCGACCGGCTGCCGCAGCTCGGGTCGAAGGCGGCGTACTTCAAGCAGGCGATCCACGAGAAGCTGATCGAGCACCGGGAGTACATCCGCGAGCACGGCGACGACCTGCCGGCGATCAGTGGCTGGCAGTGGGGCAAGACCGGTCCCGCCAAGGTGGCCGGCACCTCGACTGAAGGGGACAACGTGTAGGGAGCGGCTCGAGCCCCTCTCCCCCCGGCTTT
>CALMEC010000239.1 GCA_937862675.1 uncultured Actinomycetes bacterium | reverse complement strand
CAGGTCCTCGTTGAGCGAGCTGACGACGAGGACGACGTCGACGTTCGCGGCGACGACCTGTGCCTCCGTGACACGGCCGGCAGCCTTCCGCGAGAACTCGGTGCGGCGTGGCAGCACGGCCTGGACGGTTCCCGCCCGTTCGTCCGGGCGGGCGGCGACGGCGACCCAGTCGCCGACGGCCGGACGGTCCTCCGGACGGTGGGTCTCGTAGAGCCGGCCGGCGAGGTCGCAGCGAAGAGCGCCGTCGGCGGTGAGCACATCCCAGACGCCGCGGTGCTGCGCGGAGACGCGCCCGGGCGTGAGGCCGGCACGGGCATGGAATCGGAACTCCTCGGCGCGGGGGTCATCCCAGCCGAGGGAGGTGAGGTCGAACACGATGATGGGTTCCTCTCATCACGGGATACGGGACGCGTACGCCGTGCCCGTCGCGAGAGGTCCGTCAGCGGTGTTGCGACAAGCAGTGACCGACGGACCACGCGGGGCGCGGCCGGGAGGAAGCAGGCTCGAACATCGGGCAGACCCTCCATCGTCGGGGACGCACCGAGTATGCCGCACGTCACCGCGTGCCGCCAGAGCCACCGATGACCGTCCGCCGGAGGCGATGACAGGATGGGCCGATGACCGACCGCGCCCGTACCCCGCCGGACGTCCCTCCCGTCGCGCCGGGAGTGCGCGGCGCGAACATGCTGCTGATGTTCGTGCTGGAGATGGCCGTGTACGTCGGCGTCGTCTGGATGGCCGTCTCACTCGATCTCCCCGTCACCGCACGGATCGCGGTCGCGATCCTTCTGTTCCTCGTCTTCGCCGGGGTCTGGGCGCTCCTCGGCGCCCCGCGCGCCGTCCGCCCCGTGCGCGGGCCGGCGCGGGTGGCACTGGAGGTCCTGTGGTTCGGGGCAGGGGTCACCGCGTTCGTCCTTGCCGGACAGCAAGGGCTTGGCGCAGCACTCGGGATCCTCTTCGCGCTCAACCTGGTTCTGCGCCTGGCCTGGCGCCAGACCCCCACGCTCCCCGGCGGCGGAGGCTGACAGGACGTCCGGACCGGGCATGCGCAGACGGCGGGGGGCCGGCCCCCGATCGTGAGCACAGGGGGACCGCAGACCGAGGGTCCGCGTCTCCGCGGCCGCCGGCGCCCGGTCCGCAGGGCCGGTGGTCGACGCCCGCCGGAGGGGGCACGGTCTATTGTGCCGCGGGTGAGTGGTCACTCCCACCCGGCGGCGTCACTCCACCTGGGGGGCGTCACGAAGCGGTATCCCGCGGCGGGTTCCGCCGCCGTCGACGACCTCACCCTCGACGTCGCACCCGGCGAGGTCTGCGTCCTCATCGGTCCGTCCGGATGCGGCAAGACGACCGCCCTGCGGATGGTCAACCGGCTGATCGAGCCGACGAGCGGCCGCATCACCATCGACGGCACATCGGTGACCGCGCTCTCCCCGCCGGAGCTCCGACGCCGGATCGGGTACGTCATCCAGGAGGTCGGGCTCCTTCCCCACCTCACGGTCGCGTCCAACGTCGCCACGGTGCCGCGCCTGCTGGGCTGGGAACGCGACCGCGTACGCCGTCGCGTCGACGAGATGCTGGAGCTCATCGGCCTTCCTCCCGGCGAGTTCGCGTCCCGCTACCCGGCCGAGCTCTCCGGAGGCCAGCAGCAGCGCGTCGGCCTGGCCCGGGCACTGGCGGCGGACCCTCCCGTCATGCTCATGGACGAGCCCTTCTCGGCCGTCGACCCGGTGACGCGGCAGCGACTCCAGGCGGACTTCCTCGCCCTTCAACGGCAGGTCGCCAAGACCGTCGTCTTCGTGACCCACGACATCGACGAGGCCGTCCGGATGGCCGATCGCGTGGCGATCATGCGCGCGGGACGGCTGGTCCAGTACGCCACGCCGGACGACCTCCTGGCCAACCCGGCCGACGACTTCGTCACGGACTTCGTCGGCGCGGACCGCGCCCTGAAGCGCCTGGGGCTCATCCCCGTGGGCCGGCTCCCGTCGGTCCGCACCTCGGACGGTGACGGACTCCCGCTCGTGGAGGCATCCACCTCGGTGCGCGACGCGCTCTCGCTGGCACTCGAGAACGGCGCGCCGGGTGTCACCGTGACGGACGGGACGAACCGCGGGACGGTCAGCCTGCAGACCCTCCTCACCGCGGCGGAACCCGCGGACCGGCGCGACCATGCCTGAGATCCGCTGGTCCTGGATCGACCGTCATCTCGACGACATCCTCCAGGCGACGCTGGAACACCTCGTCCTGGTCGGCCTGTCCGTGGCCGCGGCCGCCCTGATCGCCGTACCGCTGGCCGTCGCCGTCCGTCACAGCCGCGTCGGCCGGACGCTGTCGGTGGGTGCGACCACCGTGGTCT
>CALMEC010000238.1 GCA_937862675.1 uncultured Actinomycetes bacterium | reverse complement strand
CACCAGCATGCCGCCGGTGCCCGCAAGGTCAAAGGGGGGCGGATGCCCAGGGCCTGGGCCGGTCTCGCGGCGGCCTGAGCACCAAAATCCACGCCGCAACCGAAGCTCTCGGCCTTCCCGTCCGCCTGATCGGCTCGCGCGGCCAGCGCAACGACATCGCCTTCGCTCGACATGAAGGCGACATGCCTTCCATCATCGCTGATGGATGTACTCCAGGATTCACCCGCCAGCTGTCGGGTCCGATTCCCCAGGCTCACACGCTGCGTCGTCTGGGCCTGCCGATCCCGCACGAACACGTCTGCCGTCTCATTTGTGTCACCGGCCACCACATCGTCTTCACTCGATGTGAACGCCACGAATCGCCCATTGGGACTCATGACGGGCATCGTGGCGGCCGAGAGGGGCTGCCCAGTCGACGACAGGCTGACAGGTTCGATGCCCCGCGTGACACGATCGAAGAAGACCACTTCCCAAACGCCGTCGTCCTGGTCTGTGCGAGTACCCATCAGCACGCGCTGACCGTTGTCGGTGATCGCCAGACCATCGACGATCTCGTCATAGGGCAACTCATCGTGATCGATGCGGTCGATGACCTGGTCTGTCACACGGTCGTAGACGAACAACTCCATCTCTGACGCGTCGCACCCCCTCCAGACGAGGACAACGTACCGGCCATTGCCACTCATCGCGAACTGCGGACGACGACGGCACACCGAGTCCAGGTGGTCCGCCTCAATCCGAACCGTAGAGCCCGCAACCTGATCCCTCAGGAAGACGTCCTCGATGCCGTTCGTGTCATTGGAGACCAGGTTCGTCGCGTTCGAGGCAAACACGATGAATCGCCCGTCTCCGCTGATCGCCGACGCATTGATACTGGCCGGTAGCCAGCTCTCCCGATTGCCGGGAGTCCCCTCCGTCGACTGGGAGACCAGTTCCGTCGTCCCGGCCGTCATGTCACGGACGACGACGTCGTGTACCCATCCGCCGTTGTCGGAACGGAACATCGACTCGTATGCGACGACGGTGCCATCGGTGTTCACGAACGGGTTCGTGTTGGTCGGGATATCTCCGTCCCACTCCGATCCCTCGATGTCTACTGAGACCAGATCCGTGCCCGACGGCGCCGCGGCCTCTATATCCGCCGCGCCCCACAGCATCAAGCCTGCCCCGCAGGTGATGAAGAGAACACGACGGAGAGCCCTTACAGAGCCACCGATCGCTTCCACGAAGTACTTGCTGCTCCACATGACGAGCTCCATTTCCGATTCTTCGGATATCGCCGTGGTCAGCAGCCAGCGACTCGACCACGAGTAAGACGGTGAGCCTTGCGAGTAGGAGCTCGGTTCTACTGCTTGTCGCCCGCATTCCGATCTCCGGGGACGCGGGAACATGCTGTGACGACCACGCTACCCAAAGGTGGCCAGTTTTCGTGTCGTCCGAGTGGACGACACTTTGTCGTCCACTCGGACGACAGCAACTGCGACAAGGGTCGTCCTCCCATCTGTCGGCGCCGCCGGCAGAGTCGGTGCCGGAATAGCCCTGGGCACCGGAGGGAGCACGTGCCTCGAGACGCATAGCGCGTCGCAAGAGTCTCGTTCTTCCAGGCGATTTCACCGCGTCAGGCGAAATCTCGTTAGAGAGGTCACGTCATGATCGAAAGGACTGATGACAGCCCCAGAGAAGGCGGTGTCTCGATGCAACAAGGACGCCGACGACCATCAATCAGATCCCATGAACTCAGGATGGAACCCCTGCCAAAGTCACCCTTTCGGGTGAGGACAGTTGAAATAGTCAGCCTCCGGCGAGGAGGGCCCGATCTGGCGTCGATCGGAGCAATGACCAGCTCGATGCGACCGATATGAGAGCAGTTATCCGTCAGATGACATCTCACATACGCCGATCCGGTGGCGGATGATCGCGATCGCGGGGATCACCGATATCTCACCGGACACCGCCGTCATGCGACAAGGCCCGACGACGTGCACGCCAGCCGCGGCATCTCGTCCGTTCCGCCCATATCGACGCGTGATCCAGTGTGACGCCGACGGAACCAGCGGAGTAGAGGAGGTGTACCCGGATTCAAGGACACACCCATGCGCCCCTGCCGTCGCACGCTGATCTCCACCATCGCCGTCACCGCCCTGTCGGCCGTCTTCGCGGTCGCCGTCTGGCTGACGGCATCGTCACACGGCTCCGGCGCCGAGACGCTGGGCACCATCACGCGCGCCGAGTACTCGCGTCAGAAGGCCGTACCCGGCTTCGACCGCTCCCGGCACGTGGTGAACGACCGCACACGACTCGACGAACTGGCGGCCGTGCTGCGAGACGCCAGATGGATACCCGGCGAAGAGTCCTGGGACGACGCCGGCTGTGCCGGCGGTACCCGCACCACGATGACCATCGCCCTCGCCGACGGGTCGTCCCGTCGTTACGACGGCTGCTCCTGCGGAGACCGGAGCCCGGCGGTCGTGGGATCGGTGGACGCCGTCATCGACCGGTGGTGACCGGACAAACGGCGACCGAAAGGCCGGGACACTCACGTTGCCGTGAGTCGTCCGATGCTCGGGCTCCTCGGTCAGTCAGTAGCCGTCAGAATGGTCGCATGACCGTCATCGGAGTCGTCGCCGACAGCCACGTCGGGGAGTTCCTGTCCGCGCTTCCCGATGGCGTGTCCGCCGCGCTGGACGGAGTGGATCTCATCCTCCACGCCGGCGACATCTGCGTTCCGGAGGTGCTGGACGAGCTCGGACGGATCGCGCCGGTCGTCGCGGTGCGCGGCGACGACGCGGCCGGCGACGAGCTCTGCATGAGTTCCACCGTCCGTCGTGGGCTTCGTGGTCGAGGTCGGGCACGAGGGCGGGCCGGAGTGCTGGGACCCGATCATGTCGAAGGCGACGCCGTCGCGGATGAGCAGCGTCTCAAGCGGTCCGCGGAACGCGGCGGTGCCGGTGCTGCCTCCGCCGAGGGTGCTCGAGGTACCCAGCGGCGTCCGCATCGGACGGACGCGGAGGTCGCGGTCA
>CALMEC010000237.1 GCA_937862675.1 uncultured Actinomycetes bacterium | reverse complement strand
ACGGGCGGACCGGCTCACGGCCGCCGCCAGGAGGCCGACGATCAGCGCGACGCACAGAACCTGTGCCGCCACGCCGAGGGACGCGAAGAACGAGATGCCGAGATCGGTCATGAGGTCATCCTGGGGAGGTCGGGATCACATCGGACATGCGCGGCCCACCGGCCGCCGTCGTCACACCATGCTGTCGGCAGGATCCCATCCCGGCCCAACCCCTGCGACCGGACCCGGTGACGCCCGTCATCCGCCACGTCCGCGACAGCGGTCGTGGTCCTCCCGGTTCCGCCGGCGATATCCCGTGCGGAGACATCGAGCAGGCATGACGGCATACGGCGAAGCGGTGCCGTCGCCCGATCGCCCGGAGGCGTCCGGCCGGGACGGCCGACTCCACGGGATCGTGGGCGGGGTGCGTCACCGGGGGACGCGGGGCGTCACCCGGTCACGGTCAGCACGCCGGTCGACCCGTCCGAGGCGCCCGGTCGCCCATCCGGGCCGCCGGGGGCGGGCACCACGCCGCGAGACCGTCGGACCGAGCATCTAGAGACCCATGGCGTGGAACCCGGCGTCCACGTACAGGGTGTGGCCGGTGACGCCGGTCGAGAGGTCCGATGCGAGGAAGACCGCACTGCCGGCGACCTCCTCCTGGGTGATCGACCGCCGCAGCGGCGAGCGCTCCGCGGCCTTGTCGGCCATGTCCAGGAATCCGGGGATCGACCGGGCCGCCAGCGTCCGCACAGGCCCGGCCGAGATCGCGTTGACGCGGATGCCGCTCTCCCCGAGGTCCCACGCCAGGTAGCGGACGATCGACTCCAGGGTGGACTTGGCGACGCCCATCACGTTGTAGCCCGGCACCGCCCGCTCGGCCGCCACATAGGACAGCGCCATGACCGAGCCCCCGCCGCGTGCCGCCATGTGCGGCTCGGCGCGCCGCGCCAGGGCGGACAGCGAGTAGGCGGAGATGTCGGCCGCCAGCTCGAACCCCTCGCGGTCCGTGTCCACGAAGCGTCCGCCGAGATCGTCCGCCCGTGCGAACGCCACGGCATGCACGAGGATGTCGAGCCCGCCGAGCCCCTCGGCGGCACCGGACACGGCGGCATCGAGCTGCGCGTCGTCCTGGACGTCGAGCGGCAGCACCGGGCCGGGCTGCGGCAGCGTGTCGGCCAGCTTCTGCACCTCCGCCCCGACCCGCTCGTTCTGGTAGGTGAAGGCGCAGCGAGCGCCCTCGTCGGAGAGGGCCTTCGCGATCGCCCACGCGATGCTGCGCTTGTTGGCAACGCCCACGATCAACGCCGTCTTGCCGTCGAGAAGTCCCACCCGTTCCACCTGCCTGATTCGAGTTCGTTGAGTGACCGCGGGCTCAGTCGAGCGACGCGAACTGTTCGGCCTTCCTCGGCTCGCCCGCGACCACGAGGATGTCGCCCGTCTGGAGCACCGTCTCCGGTGTCGCGTAGGTGAACATACCGTCCGCCTGTTTCACCGCGACCACCGTGCAGTCGAACCGCTTGCGGATCTCGGCCTTCGCGAGCGGCTTGCCGACGACCTCCTTGGGAGCCGTCGTCTCGACGAGCGCGAAGTTCTCGTCGAGCTCGAGATAGTCGATCGTCTGGCCGGTGAGCGTGTGCGCCATCCGGACGCCCATGTCGCGCTCGGGGAAGATCACCCGGTGGGCGCCCACCCGCTCCAGGATCGCGCCGTGGGACGACGTGATCGCCTTCGCCCAGATACGCGGGAGGCGGAGGTCGACCAGGACGTACGTGGCGATGATGCTGGACTCGGTGTCCGAGCCGATCGCCACCACGCCGGTCTCGAAGTCGGACGCCCCGATGTCCCGCATGGCGTCGATGTCCGTGGCGTCCACCTGCACAACGTGCTGCAGGTCGCGGGCCGCGGCCTGCACCTTCTCGTGGTCGGCGTCCACGGCCAGCACGTCGTGTCCCAGCTCGACCAGGGTCATGGCGAGGGAGCGACCGAAGCGCCCCAGCCCGATGACGAGGACCTCACCCCTATCCGACAATTGGCCTCTCTTCCGGGAAGTGGTAGCGGCGCGGCCGCTGTCGCAGGATCAGCGCGACGGCGAGCGTCAACGGCCCGATGCGCCCAAGGTACATAAGAACGGAGAGGATGACCTGCCCCGCGGCGCCGGCGCTGGTGGTGGCCTCCGGCGAGAGACCCACCGTCGCCACGGCCGAGACGGACTCGAACAGGACGTCGTCGAACGACGCCGGGCTGACGGCCATGAGCGCGACCGCACCGGCGATCACCAGCACGGTCGCCGCCACGACGACCGTCACGGCCTGGCGTTGCACCGCCTGACCGACGCGCCGGCCGAAGGCCGTCACATCCGAATGACCACGCATCTCCGCCATCGCCATGAGGATGAGCACCGCGAACGTGGTGAACTTGATGCCGCCCGCCGTCGAGCCGCTGCCGCCGCCCAGGAACATGTAGACGTTGGTGACCATCAGCGTCTCGTCGTTGACCTGGCCGTAGTCGATCGAGTTGAACCCCGCGGTGCGCGACACGGCCGACGCGAAGAACCCGGCGACGAGCTTGTGCCCGACGCTCATGCTGCCGAGGGTGCGCTCGTTGCCCCATTCCAGGGCCGTCATGAACACCCAGCCCGAGACCAGCGCCGCCCCGCTCACCACCATGGTCAGCTTCGTGTGGAGACTCCATCGCGACGGCCGGTGCCACCGGCGGCGCAGCTCGAGCCAGACCGGGAACCCGAGCCCCCCGAATGTGACCAGGACGGAGAGGATCAGGGTCATGACCGTGTCGGTCCGGTAGTCCATCATGCTGTTGCTGAAAAGCGCCAGCCCGGCGTTGTTGAAGGCGGAGACCGAGTGGAAGACCCCCTCCCAGAGCGCCGTCGTGAACCCTTTGCCGTCGTCGGCCCAGAAGCGCAGCGTGAGCGCCACGGAGCCGACGACCTCGAACACCACGGTGAAGCCGAGGACGGCGAGCAGGACGTTGCGGACGTCGCCGAGGTTGATGGTCCCACCCTCCTGGCTGGCCAGGATCCGGCTCTTCAGTCCCAGGCGCTTCGAGACGACCAGGAGCAGGAGCGACGCCCCGGTCATGATGCCGATGCCGCCGATCTGGATGAGCGCCAGGATCACGCCCTGACCGAACGGCGTCCAGTAGGTGGCCGTGTCCACGATGGCGAGTCCCGTCACGCAGATGGCGGACGTGGCGGTGAAGACCGACTTCAGGAACGGCGCGTTGCCGTCACCCGTCGTCGAGACCGGAAGCATCAGGAGCAGCGCCCCCGCGAGGATCGCGCCGGCGAAACCGAGGACCACCACCTTGGATGGGTTGCGCCACGCCGTCTTCCTGGCCATCGGGGGCACGTTACCCGTCGCCGTCGGCGGCCGTCGCGCTCGACGCTTGACACCACGGCCCCCGCCCGACAGGCTGCGGCGATGATCGTCGTCCCCTCCGCGAGGAGAATCCCGTGATCCTGGGACTGCTCCGCCACGGCATCGCCGAGGAGGCCGGAGAGAGGACCGGGCACCGCGACGAGCCGCGCCGGCTCACCGACGAGGGACGTCAGCGGATCGCGCGCGAGGCCCGGGGAATCCGGCATCTCGACCTGGAGATCGACCGCGTCCTCACCAGCCCCCTCATCCGATGCGAGGAGACCGCCCAGATCGTGGCGGACGCCTGCGGATGGGAGGTGCGCAACGACCAGCGGCTGCGCCCCGGACTCGACGTCGACACGCTGTTCGACGTGCTCCTGGAGTATCCCGACGCCCGCGGGCTCATCGTCGGCGGCCCCCAGCCGGACATGGCGCAGCTCGTCTGCGCCCTCATCGGCGGGGGCGACGTCGAGTTCAAGAAGGGGGC
>CALMEC010000236.1 GCA_937862675.1 uncultured Actinomycetes bacterium | reverse complement strand
AATTCCCGCGATGCCGAATCGTGCGCGGCTCGCTCGTGGGCGGTCGCCGTTATTCCGTCCGGGGCGTTCCCGTCCCGGTGCGGTGCGTCGTCGTGTCTTCAGGCGGAGGGATGTGCCGCCTCCTCCTCGGCCTGCGTGCGGAGCTCGCGGAATCCGATCCCCTCCGAGAGCAGGAACAGGAAGCCGATCGCGACGCCCACGACGATCTCGGTCGCCTGGAGGCCCAGGGCGAACGCGAGGGCGCTCGCGCTCGAGACCGCGTAGCTGTGGGTGAGCGGCACCACCACCGCAGCCTGGAAGACGCCGACGTTGCCGGGGAGGAGCGGGAAGATCTGGGCGATGGTCACAGATACGAGGATCAGGCCCGCGCCGCCCCATCCGACCTCGTCGATGCCGAACGCCCGGAGCGCCAGGAAGATCCCGGCGAGCTGCGCCGCCCAGGAGAGGAAGCTGGGCACCGCCACTAGGGCCATCCGGATCGGATGACGGAGGCTGGCGTGGCTCTCGTGCACGGCCGACAGCAGACGGTGCAGGGCGCGCGTGGCGCGTGCCCACAGTGTCCCCGTGGAGAGCCAGGGCGGCATGTGGCGCCTCGGCTGACGGAAGATCGCCACGAGCAGGATCGAGAGCGACATCGCGCCCAGCACGGCGGTGATGATCCAGATGGTGGTCGAGAGCGGCATGAAGATGCCGACGGCGATCACCATGACGACCAGGGCGGCCGTCGACACGATGTTCTCGACCACGACAGACCCGAGGAGCATGGTGTTCTGCACGTCGTTGCCCTGGGCGGCGAGGTGCCGGCGGGCGAGCATGACCTTGACGATCTCGCCGAGCCGGGCGGCCAGCAGGGTGTTGAACAGGAAGCCGACGAACAGCGGGCTCAGGAGGTCGCGGATCCGGCTGCGCCGTTTCATGCCGGGCAGTTCGTCGACCACCGCCTTCCAGGCCAGGCCCTTGAAGATGACGGACATCCCGTTCGCGGCGATCGCGGCGATCACCATCGCCCACGACGTGGGATGGAGTGCGGCGCGGAGGGCGTTCACGTCGACCTTCAGGACGACCAGGACGACCGCCCCGACAAGGACCGCGATGCGAAGCGGCCATGCATAGCGCCGCGCGAAGTGCCGGATACGCACGGCGTTGGAGCTCATGCGGCGATCACGGCGCCCAGGGGCGCGGGCTCCAGCCCGAGCGCCCGTGCACGTTCCACGATCGCCGGGATGGCGTCGGCCGTCTGCTGCCGCGACGCGGAGGGGTCCCACCCGTCGGCGTCGTGGAGCAGGATGATCTGGCCGGGACGGAGGGCGGAGACGACGCGCTCCTCGATGACGTCCGCGCCGGGCTGGGCCGAGTCGAAGACCCCGGTGCCCCAACCGATGGTCCGGTATCCGAGTTGCGCGGCCGCCCACGACGTGGCGGGGCCGCGGAAACCGTGGGGCGCGCGGAAGTAGCGGGTCAGGGCGTGCGGGCCGGCTGCTGCGGCGATGGCCTCCTCGGTGCGGAGCAGCTGGTCGTGCACGTGGTCCGCGCCCCGGAAGACCAGGATGCCGTGGTCGAAGCCGTGACTGGCGAGCTCGTGCCCCTCGTCGACGATGCGGGCGATGACGTCGGGGTGCTCCTGCGCCTGACGTCCGAGGGCGAAGAACGTGGCACGGGCGTCGGCGGCGGCGAGGGCGTCGAGGATGGCGGGGGTGGAGGGGCCCGGGCCGTCGTCGAAGGTGAGGGCGAACCGGTCCCCGGTCCGCGGTCCGTGGTCGACGACGCGACCGTAGACGGGCGAGTTGCGCCCGAACGCCCCGCGCGCGGCGACCAGGCCCGCGGCGGTGAGCGCCACGGCGATGCCAGGCCGTCGTCGGGCGGCAACCGCGGCCACGGTGGCGATCGCCGCCTCCAGCATCACCATGCGCCTGACGGTCTGTGACTTTGTCATCGGGTCTGTCATGCGGGGGTCTTGGGGCGCCGACGTTCGACGGCCGAATCGTATCAATGGCCCGCGGTGCCCCGGAGGGGCGGAAGGTGCAGGATCGGTTCAGTTTTCCCCGCGCATCTGGCACACTCATGGTGAGAGTGCCAAGTGAAGTGTGCGATACTGGTCCTGAAGAGCGGTCAACGTCTCCGAGGTGATCGATCCTTGCCGGTCTACGAGTACCAATGTGAGAAATGCGGGCACACGTTCGACGCCATGCAGGCGATGAGCGACGATGCCCTCACCGAGTGCGAGAAGTGCGGTGGCCCGGTCTTCCGGGTCCTCTTCGCCCCCGCCATCCACTTCAAGGGGAGCGGGTTCCACAACACGGACTACGGGACGAAGAAGCGTCCCAAGGACGGCGACAAGTCCGCGGCCACCGCGGATTCCGGTTCCTCCGGCTCGTCGGACGGTTCGTCCGGCGGATCGTCCTCCGGGGACGGTGGCGCGGCCACCAAGACCAAGGAGGCCACCCCCAAGGATCGCGCCGCACGCGGTACCGGCCCGTAGGACCCGCTTGTCGACGGCACCGGATCGGACGCCGTCGCGTGACCGGAGCCGCCGTCGCCGGCCGCATCGGCATGATGCCCGGCGCGCGGCGTGAGGGCGTTCCCGGCCGCACCCGGCTCGCCGGTGCCTATCCCCGTCCTGACGGAGCCCTCCACCGCGATCCGGTCCTCGCCGCGCCGCTGTCGTCTGCGGCCGGCACGGGGCGTCGCGTCGATGCGACACGAGGGCGACCGTCGTGTCACTGGACGGGGATCAGTTGCCCATGAAGCGGGCGATCTGCTTCTCTGCCTCGTCGGGACGGGCCGTCTGGTAGCTAATGCCTTCGAGCCAGAGGGGATCCGTGGCGAGGACTTCGCGCATGCCGGTGCTGTAGCGGCTCTGGATCCATCCGAACTTGGCGATGTCCATGGTGCTCATGTCGGTGGACATGGTGCGGACGATCTTCGCCCCGCGGAACGGCGCCTCGGGAAGGCCCGTGAACGAGAGGGTCTTCTTCTGCAGGGCGGCGACCACGAGCTGCTGGCGTCGCGCGCGGGCGAAGTCGTCGTCGCAGTAACGCACCCGTGAGTACTGGAGGGCCCGCGCGCCGTCCAGGTGCAGCGTGCCCTTGTGGAAGGTGACCGTGGTACCGCCCGGGTAAGGGCAGTTGACGAGCTCGAACGGGTTGTTCACCGTGATGCCGCCCACCGCCTCCACCATGTGGCTGACGCCCTTGAAGTCGATGACCATCACGTGGTTGATCGGTATCCCGAACTCGCGGCGCAGACCGGTGAGCACCCCGCGGATACCGCGATGGGCGTACGTCTCGGTGATCTTCATGTGCCCGAGCGGCGGCAGCTCCACGCGGAGGTCGCGCGGGATCGACAGGTAGTTGATGGTCTTCATCTTGGGGATGGTGCGCATGAGCATGACCGTGTCGGCGCGCGCCCCGGTGCGGCCGCGGTCGGCGTCGGAGCCGAGGATGAGGATGGTCTGCGGGGTGCCCAGAAGCCCGCCGTCCGGACGGTCCAGCGCGGCCACGGCGCCCTTCGGGATACGCGAATTGGCGTCGGCGACGGCATTGCGGAGGACGATGAAGCCGACGAGGGCCCAGACGACGACCACAGCCGCGAAGAGTGCCGCCAGCCGGCCGATGATCCCCATGGCGCCGACGCCGCGCAGCGACCACCACCGGCGTTTGCCGGTGGGCGCGGAGCGATGACGTGCCTCCCGTGGCCGATGAGGGGCCGAGGCGGCCGCGGTGCGGTGCGGACGCCCGCCCTCAACGGCCTCGCGCAGTTCCCGCACTCCGTCGATGGAGGCCTGTGGGTCGCTGTCGCGAGCCCCGTGCGCTCGAAAGCGTCGGTAGGGCTTCTTGGGTCGGGAGCTCACGTGCGACCGATGGTAGCGTGGCCGCGCGGCAAGACGATGAGGAGATGGTTCGTGATCGCGATCGGTGTTGACGTTGGCGGGACGAAGATCGCGGCCGCAGCCGTGGACATGACAGGTTCGCGTTCGGCGGCCCGTACCCTTCCGTCCCCGAAGGACGGACACGAGCTCCTGGACCGCGTCGCCGATCTCATCCTCGTGGTGGCCTCCGACGCCGGGGAGCGACCGGTCGGGGTGGGGATCGGGATGCCGTCGCAGGTGGACTTCAGCACCGGGTACGTCAGGGGCAGTACGAACATCGATCTCGCCGACGTGAACGTCCCGGAGGCGCTGGCCGGTCGCGTCACGTTCCCGGTGGTCGTCGACAACGACGCCAACGTGGCGGCCCTGGCCGAACAGCGCGCCGGTGCCGGACGCGGACACGCCAATATCGTCATGCTGACAATTGGAACGGGCGTGGGCGGCGGGGTCGTCATCGACGGCGCGCCGGCCCGGGGAGGATATGGCCGGGGCATGGAGCTGGGCCACGTCACCGTCGAGCCCGACGGCCCGCCCTGCCAGCGCAACTGTCCCAATCACGGATGCCTCGAGACCATGGTGAGCGGAACGGCGATCGCACGTGATGCGGGGATCCCCGCACCCGATGTGGTCGCCGCCGCCCGCGCCGGTGATGCGCGCTGCACGGAGGTCCTCCACCGGGCCGGGCGCTATCTGGGCATCGGCATCGCCGGCCTGGTCAACGTCTTCACGCCCGACGTCGTGGTGGTGGGCGGCGGCGTCGGTCTCGCGGGCGGGTTCATGTCCGATGCGGCGGAACACGAGTTCTCCGCGCGGGTTCTTCCCTCCAATGCGGGCACGCCCATCGTTCCGGCGGCGCTGGGCAACGACGCCGGGGTCGTCGGGGCGGGACTACTGGCATTGGGGCGGTTCGGTGGATAGTGCGGGCGGCCTGGTGATCGTGGCGACCCCGATCGGGAATCTGGGCGACATCTCGTCCCGGGCGGCCGAGGCGCTGCGGTCGGCGGACCTCGTCGCATGCGAGGACACCCGGCGCACCGCGACCCTGCTGCGCCATGTGGGGTCCTCCGCCCCAATGGTCCCGGCGCACGAGCACAACGAGGCCGGCCGGGCGACCGACCTGGTCCGGAGGATGGAGGACGGTGCGACCGTCGCATTCGTCAGTGACGCCGGGATGCCGGTCATCAGCGATCCGGGCGGGCGTGTGGTGCGTGCCGCCGTGGACGCCGGGATCCCGGTCACGGTCGTACCCGGTCCCAGCGCCGTGGAGACCGCGCTCGCCCTCTCCGGACTGCCGGTCGAGCCCTACACCTTCGTGGGATTCTTCCCGCGCCGCACCGCCGAGCGTCAGGACGTCGTCGCGGCGCATGCCGGCGCGATCGTCGGGTTCGAGAGCCCCCGCCGCGTCGCGGATCTCGTCGCCGACCTGGCCGAGGTCGCGCCGGACCGCCCGGCCGCGGTCTGTCGTGAGCTCACCAAACTGCACGAGGAGGTGCTGCGCGGCTCGCTGGCCGAGCTGCGGGAGTCCATGGGGGAGCGGGTACGGGGCGAGGTGACCGTCGTGATCGGGCCGCGGGAGCCCGACCAGGTGGATGCCGTGGGTGAGATGGAACACGCCGTCGCCGTGCTGCTGGACGCCGGGCTGAGCCCGCGGGCGTGCGCCGATGCGGTCGCGAGGCTCGGCATCGGCGGGGGGCCCCCCCCCCCCCCCGCGGCCCCCCCCCCCCCCCCCCGCGCCCCCCCCCCGCCGTCGCGCGGGACGAAGCCGTCCGGCGCCTCCTCCACGAATCGCCGTCGTCGCGACTCGTCGCCGGTGATGAGGATGCGCACGATCTGTTCCTCAAGGGGCAGGACCGGGACCGTGCGGCCGCCGATGTCCACCGCCGTCGCGAAGGACGCCATGAGGTCGAAGTCCGGGGGGAGGACGCCCGCCGGGCCCATGAGGACGAGGCCCGCGCTGACGTCGACCGGGACGGGGCCCGCGGTCCCGGCGCCGCGGCGCGACCGGGCCTGAGCGTCGCGGACGTCCGTCACGGTCAGTCCCAGCAGAGAGGCCGCCGCGTCCATCGCCGCCGCCGGGTAGCGCGTGC
>CALMEC010000235.1 GCA_937862675.1 uncultured Actinomycetes bacterium | reverse complement strand
CCGTATCGGCAGACGGGAACCCGGTATCAATCGGCCCGGTCCCGGCACCGGTGCGTCGGGCGTGACTCGAGGATCGGGCTTGGCCCGCGATGTGGCGTCGTCAGGATGAGCGTTCAGGCCGTGAGGCATGGGCGCGAGTGCCGGACTACGCTGATTCTCGATTGCCGTCCGGCGGGGCGCCGGACGCTATTGGTCGCTGTAGTCGGGGTGAGCGGGCGGGTCGTCAGGCTCGCCCACGAGCGATCTGGTCTATGCGGTTTCGCGGTCGTAGTCCGGCGGGATGCCGGTCTCGATCAGGGAGCCGGCGTAGTCCGGGATCTCCAGCTGCAGCGAGCGGTCCGAGCGCCGGTATCCCGTCGATTCGGGCCGTTTGGGGAGCTTCAGGGCGGGGGCCGGCACCTCGGTGTAGGGGATGGACGACAGCAGGTGGTGGATCATGTTGATGCGGGCGCGCCGCTTGTCGTCGCTCTCGACGACGTACCACCGTGCCTCCGGGGTGTCGGTGTGGACGAGCATCTCGTCCTTCGCCGGTGAGTATCCCCCCCAGCGGGTGGGCGCCGCTGGCGGGGGGGGCGAGACCCGCCGGCGCCGGGGGGGGGGGGGGAGGCGTGTTTTAAACCGCCGCTGCTGCTCATGGTCGCTGACGGAGAACCAGTACTTGCGGAGGATGATCCCGTCGTCCAGGATCATGCGCTCGAAGATGGGGCACTGCCGGAGGAACCGCTTGTACTCCTCCGGTGTGCAGTAGTCCATGACGCGTTCCACCCCGGCGCGGTTGTACCAGGAGCGGTCGAAGAGCCGGATCTCACCCGCGGCGGGCAGATGCGGGATGTAGCGCTGGAAGTACCACTGAGTCCGCTCGCGCTCGGTGGGAACCGGCAGGGCCACGATCTGGGCGACCCGCGGGCTCAGGTATTCGACGACGCGCTTGATCGCGCCGCCCTTGCCCGCGGCGTCGCGTCCCTCGAACACGACGACGATGCGCTTGCGCTCCGTGCGCACCCACTCCTGCAGCTTGACGAGCTCCGCCTGCAGCCGGAGCAGCTCGCTCTCGTACAGCTTGCGGTTCATCTTCGCGGGTGACGAGGTCTTCTTCTTGGTGCCCATGGGTCCATCCTATGCAGTGCCGCCCGCGTCCGATGCGATAGGGCATTCGGGGCGCGTCGCCGGCTTCGTCCCGACACGGTGCGGCGACGTCATCGTCCGTGTGACATGAATTCGGGTGGGTCGTCCTTCCGGTGCGAGTTCCCTACCGGGAGACCGTCCGGACGAGCGTCGCGGTCGTGGCCTTCGGGCCGGTGGCTCGGAACGTGATCGCGACGCGGGTCGTCCCACCGAGCGCACGTGCGGTCTTGGCGGTGACCCGGAGCTTGACGGCACGTGTGCCGGGCTTGACCAGCGTGATCGTGGTGCGCCCGAGGACGAACGGCTTCTTCACGATGCGGGTGAGACCGAGTCGCTTGGCCAGCTTCCCCGTGATGGTGGCGGTGACGGTGCACCGGCCCCGGACGGAGCGGCTGCACGAGGTGGGGATCGACCGGGTCGTGCCGATGGCCCGCAGATGCAGCTTCGGAACGGTCAGCCGGGTACGTGCCGGCTTCGTCACCGTCGGCGTGGGTGCGGCCGGCGTGGTGACGGGCGGGGCCGGTGGTGAGGGTGCGACGCCGGTCGAGATACGCCCGATCTTCCCGGTCGCGTACTCGGTGAACCACATGTTGCCGTCCGGGCCGCTCGTGATCGCCCGCGGTGCGCCCGCCGATGGGAGAGCGTACCCGGCCAGCACGCCGGACGGCGTGATCCGGCCGATGACGTTGGTGCCGGACTCGGCGAACCAGAGGTTCCCGTCGGGTCCGGTGGCGATCCCCTGTGGAATCGTTCCGGCGATGGGCTGCGCGAACTCGGTGATCGCGCCGTCCACCGGGGAGATCCGCCCGATCCCGCCCGTGAACGAATTCGTGAACCACACGTTTCCGTCGGGGCCTGAGGTGACTCCGCCGACGAACAGCTGGGGTTTCGGGAACCGGGTGACCTGACCTGTCAGGGTGCTCCGGTTGATCGACGGGCGCTCGATGTCATTGAAGTATCAGAGATTCCCGTCCGAGCCGGTCGTGATGTGGGTCAGCACCGCAATAAGATCGTTCGTCGGCAGCATCGTGATCACGCCGGACGTGGTGACCTGCCCGACCAGGGACTTGTTGCCCGTCGTGAAGTAGAGGTTGCCGTCGGGGCCCGCGGTGATCCCGGCGACCGTGGGTGTCGCGCCGCTCACGGGGACCGGGAACTCGGTGATCGCCCCGGTGGGGGTGATGCGTCCGACCCGCCCCACCTCGCCGAACCAGAGGTTGCCGTCGGAGCCGCGGCGATGCTCGTCGGGCTGCTGCCGGCCATGGGCAGCGGGAACTCCGTGATCACCCCGCCCGGGGTTATCCGGCCGATCGCATTCCCCGTCTCCTCGGTGAACCACAGGTTCCCGTCCGGTCCGGCGGTGATCGCATTGGGAGCGCTCGCCGCCGCAGGCAGGGCGAACTCGTCGATCGTCCCGACCGGCGCGATCGCCGTCGCGGAGGCCGCCGCCATCAGCCCGGCCGCAAGGACCACTCCGAGAAGCGCGTGCCGCACAGACCATCCGCTCATGACACAGAACCCTTCCGGGACGACGACACCGCGAATGTAAACCCGACGTCGCTACGTGCAAATGTCCGATCTCGACCTGTCCGATTCGGGCGGGGACCGTTGACCGTGACGTCACGGTCGATGGCGCGACGCCCTTGCCTCCAGGCGGGCGAAAGGACCGACTCGGCCATGCGCGCGGGACGCACCCGTACAATCGTCGCCCAGATGAGCACCGCCACGACCATCCATGAGATCGCCACCCTCATCGCGTCGCGGCACCCGGTGATCGCGCTGGAGAGCGTGGAGGAGGACCGCGTCCGGGAGATCGTCCTGTCGGCGGCGCTTCGCGTCGATCTGCCGGTGTTCGAGTGGTCGGTCACCCAGGGCCTCCGTCCCACCGGTCAGCGCGACCAGATCAACGGTCTCACCTCGGCGGCCGACAAGATGCTCGCGCACGTGACGGGCATGACCGTCCGCGCCGTCTTCCTGACCCTGGACCTTGCTCCGCACCTGGAGAGCCCCGTCAACCGCCGGCTGACGCGCGAGCTCGTCGCGCATCTGCGTGAGAGGGGGTCGTCCCTCGTCATCACCGGTTCGGGCATCGAGCTGCCGCAGGACGTGGAGCGAGAGGCGGTCCAGCTGCGCATCTCCCTGCCGGATCGCGACGAGCTCTCCGCCGTCCTCGACGCGGTGTCGCAGTCGATGCGGGTGCCGGTCGGCCAGGACACGCGTGCCGCGGCGCTCGCCGCACTCCAGGGGCTGACGCTGAACCAGGCCCGGCAGGCGGTGGCGGCGCGGATGGTCGACGGCGCGTTCACCGTCGACGACGTCACTCATCTGATGGACGAGAAGGTCCGCGCCATCTCGGAGGGCGGTCTCCTGGAGTACTTCCCGCCCACGGACAACGTGGCCCGGCTGGCCGGGATGGCGAACCTCCGTGCGTGGCTCGAGCGGGCCGACGTGGCCGCCACCCCGCAGGCGAAGGCGCTGAACATCACCCCGCCACGGGGGATCCTCCTGGCCGGGGTGCCGGGCTGCGGCAAGTCGCTGGCGGCGCGCTACATCGCCCGCCGCTGGGGCCGGCCGCTGCTCAAGCTGGACGCCGGGGCGCTCTACGACAAGTACGTCGGTGAGTCGGAACGCAATCTGCGGACCGCGCTGTCCATGGCGGAGTCGCTCGCCCCCGTCGTCCTGTGGATCGACGAGATCGAGAAGGGGATCTCGGTGGGAGGCGACGACGCCGGCGCCGCCCTGGGCCGGAGGATGCTGGGCACCCTGCTCACCTGGATGCAGGAACGCCGGTCGGACGTGTTCCTGGTGGCGACCAGCAACGACATCACCGTGCTCCCCCCGGAGTTCCAGCGCAAGGGACGCTTCGACGAAGTGTTCTTCGTCGACCTTCCCACCACGGAGGAACGGGCCGCCATCTTCGCCGCGCAGCTTGCGCTGCGCCGTCAGGACCCGGCGACATATGCGATCCCCCACCTCGCGCACGAGAGTGCCGACTTCAGCGGCGCGGAGATCGAGCAGGCGGTCGTCGCGGGGATCCTGCGTGCCCTGCATGCGGGACGCACACCGGACACGTCGGCGGTGCTGCAGGAGGAACGGGAGACGGTCCCGCTGGCGCGGAGCCGGCCCGAGGCGATCGCCGCCGTGCGGGCGCGGGCGCGTGACTTCGTGCCGGCGTCGGCGTCCGCGTCCACCGGCCACGCGGGCTGACCGGCGTTCACCGGCGGCACGGGGCCGGTCGCCGCTCCTCGTGTCACCTCGACGGATGAGCTGACACGCCGTCTCTCTCGAGACCGACGCCGACGTGACCGGGGACGGACACCCGGTGGCGGAATCTCCGACCGGGGGCTGAGTGAGGTTGGCCCTGAACGCCGACGACATCCCGGCGGCGGCTTCCTAACGTGATCGTCATCGGGCCGCACCGGGCGGCGGATCACGGGAAGGGGGTCGTCGGTGAGACCGACAGGGACCGGGAATCGATGGACACGGATGGGCGTGACGCTGGGACTGGTCGCGGCGGGGGTCTGCGGCGGATGCGGAGGAGGTGCCGACGGCGGAACGACAGGCGGCGCGACGGGGACGACCGCGGCCGCGGTGCCACTGGCGCGGGTCGTCGCCGCCGGCGACGCGATCTGCGCCAAGGGGAACCAGCAGATCGGCCGGCTTCCGACGCCGGCGTTCGACCCCGCTCATGCGACGGGGGCGCAGCTGCGGTCGGCCGCTCCGTACCTGCACAGGGTCTCCACGATCGTGGCGGGCGAGGTGGACGGCGCCGCGGCCGCCGGGCAGCCCGCCGAGAAGGCGACCGAACTCCGCGCCGCGATCAAGGACGCACACGCACTCGTCGCGGCGATGGAATGGCAGGCGGATGCCGCCGCTCAGGGCGACGTGGCGGCCTTCCAGCGGGCAGAGGCGGAGCTCGACGCCAATCCGGCGGGGCGCGAGCTGGCCGCGCTGGGCTTCACGGTCTGCGGTCAGGGGTGATCGCGTCGTGCGCGCCGGTGCTCTCGCCGGCGCGCACGATCCCCGTCTCGTAGGCCACCACGACGGCCTGCACCCGGTCGCGGAGATCGAGCTTCGCCAGGATCCGGCTGACATGGGTCTTGACGGTTCCCTCGCTGATGAACAGGGCACCGGCGATCTCGGCGTTCGAGTTGCCACGTGCGACGAGCGTCAGGACCTCCAACTCGCGTTCGGTCAGCTCGGCGAGCCGTGGAGGAGGGGCGGCGCCCCGGCGCGGCGCGCTGACGTAGTGCTCGATCAGGCGGCGTGTGATGTCGGGGGCGAGCAGCGCCTCTCCCCGTGAGATCGCGCGGACGGACTCCACCAGCCGCTCCGGCGGGGCGTTCTTCAGCAGGAAGCCGCTTGCGCCCGCCTTCATGGCGTCGTAGACGTACTCGTCGAGGTCGAACGTCGTGAGGATCAGGATCCGTGGCGCATCGGGGCCGTCCCGGAGGATCCGGCGGGTGGCCTCGATCCCGTCGACGTTCGGCATGCGGATGTCCATCAGGACGACGTCCGGCCGATATGCGCGCACCGCCTCGGCCGCCTCCTGGCCGTCCGCGGCCTCCGCGACCACCTCGATGTCCGGATGGACCTCCAGGATCATCCGCATCCCTCCGCGGATCAGCGCCTGATCGTCCACGATGAGCACACTGATCATGGGCGCCCGCCGTACGGGAGGGTCGCCCGGACGCGGTAGCCGCCGCCGGGCTCCGTGCCAGTGGGGATCGTCCCGCCGTAGAGCGCGACCCGTTCGCGCATCCCGATCAGGCCGTGACCCGTCGCTTTCCTCGGCGCCATGCCGTCACCCCCGGTCGCTTCCCCGTGATCTGCGACCTCGATCTCCAGCCGGTCGGGCATGTGTCGGACGATAACGGTCGTGGGCGCCCGGTCCGCATGCCGGAGCGCATTGGTCAGCGCCTCCTGGATGATCCGGTAGGCGGAGAGTTCGATCCCGGCGGAGAGCCCGGGGGCGCCGGTGCCCTCGACGCACAGCTCCACCGGCAGTCCCGCGGCCCGCATCTGGTCGGCCAGAGAGTCCAGCGCGGACAGGTCCGGCTGCGGACTCAGCCCCGTGCCCCCGTGGGTCTCGCGCAGGACGCCGAGCAGCCGCCGCAGTTCGTCGACGGCCTCGCGGGCGGTCCTCTGGATCGCCTGCAGGGGCTCGCGGGCCCGCTCGGGCTCCACGGTCAGCACCTGTTCTGCCGCGGCGGCCTGGACACCCATCAGGCTGACGCTGTGCGCGACCACGTCGTGCAGCTCACGGGCGATGCGGCCGCGTTCGCGCTCGACCGCCTCCTGCGCCTCACGCTCGCGACGTCGTTCGAGGTCTTCGGCCCGCAGGCTGAGGGCACGGGCATCGCCACGCAGCCGCCGGGCGAAGTGGCCGAGCATCCAGGCGCACGACAACCAGAGCAGGTCGAAGGCGATGTCGCCCGCGGAGCTCAGTTCGGACACGGAGAGACTGACGACGACGGTGCCCGCCGCCATCACCGCGAGCCCGCCGAGCGACCGCCGGCGCGACGACCCGTAGGCCGCCACGGAGTACGTGGCGATGAGCACCGGCACGAAGGACCCGACGAAGGCGGCGGTGGATGAGACGAATACCGTGTCGACGGTCAGTCCCGCCGCCAGTGCACCGGCGGTGACGAGGGGTGCGCGACGCCTCCAGTAGAGCGGCGTCACCGCGGCCAGCATCAGCGCGGAGTTGAGCCACCGGGGCCCGTCGAAGTGTCCCTGGGTCCCGTTGTCCCAGGAGGTCCAGACGTCGAGCTGGGAGACGACGACGAAGACGGCCGTCAGGACGACGTCGAAGAGACGGGGATCGACGTTCGGCCGGGACCATGCTGCGAGCCGCGCGCGCATGCTCCAGACCGTAGCCGCCGCGCCGCGTCACGGCATCCCTCCTGCGTCGGAGCGGGGATCCTCCGGACGGTGGAGTTACCCGGCCGCTCTTTCCCCCTGGCGGGGGAGGCGGCCCGGGGTGCGTCCGCTCCGCCGGGTGCCGGCCACGTCCGTGGCCGGCACCCGGCGCGGTCGTGGGGGCCTAACGTCCTCCGGCGTTCACCACACGGCTGACGAGGACCGCGTTGGTGCCGGCCCGGGTCTTCCCCTTCCACGTGACGCGGGTGGGGACACGGGTGCGGTTGGCGACCGTCACACGGAAGCTGCCGTCCGCGGACGTGCCGATGGTGCGTGCGGCGCGCCACTTGCCGCGGCTGAGGGTCTGGACCGTCACCTTGGTCCGGCCGACCGCGGGGCGGACCTGTCCGACCAGCACCCGGGTGCTGGTGGGCTTCTGCGGCCACAGAGGAAGTGCGTGGGCGGCGTAGCCCGCCTTCTTCGCGCCGGTCATCGTGAGCAGACCGGACTTCCATCCCTTGTGGTCCTGCAGCAGGTAGTAGACCGCCACCATGACGCGGGGCGTGCGCTTCATGCGCGCGTAGGCGTCGGAGATGCTGTTGGCCTGCTCCGCGGCGCTCACGATGGTGGGGTACTCCGGCGTGCGGGCGGTGGCGAAGCCGTATTCCGTCAGCCAGAGCCGCTTGCCCTTCAGGTACGTCTTGTCGACCGTGCGGGTGAAGTCGTCCAGGTTGTAGAGGTCCGCGTAGGAGCGGTTGGGCGGGGTCGGGCGGTCCGTCCGCTTGCGCACCGGGTAGGGGTGATGGGCGACGAAGTCCATCGGCGGACGGAGGGCCTTCGCGTTGAGCGCCTTCACGAAGTTCTGGGGGGTTACCCGGATCGGGTTCTTCTCCTTCGGGCCGCTGCCGGCGGGCGAGGTCACCACACCGGCCACGAGGGCCTTCGGGTCGGCCTTCTTGATGCCGCGGTAGAAGGCCTTCTCCAGGTCGGAATAGATGGTCGGCGACGCGGGGACGCTCTTCGCGCCGACCTTGCGGAACTGCGGCTGGAGGAACATCGGGACGTTGGGCTCGTTCCAGCCCTCCCAGTGGCGGACGCCGAGCTTGCCGTAGCGGGTGGCCGCGGCGGTCGCGAAACTCTCGAAGTCGGCCATCTGGGCCGGCGGGAAGGTGTAGTCGCCGTAGGATCGGTCGCCGTCGGCGAACGTGGACGTGTCGACCGCCCATTCGGGGGTGCCCCAGACGGTGAAGAGCACCTGGACCTTGTACTTGCGGGCCGCCGTGACGGCGGCGTCGTAGGTGGACCAGTCGTAGGCGGGGTCATCGGGGTTGGTGCCGTCCGCGGGACGCGTCTTCGCGACGTAGTCCCAGCGGAGGTCGATGCGTGCGATACGGGCACCGGCCTCGGCCATGGTGCGGAAGCGGCCGTCCGGGGCGACCTGGATCGCGCGGTCGTCCTGGACGCCGGCGAGCGGGGAGGTTCCGGCCGCGCCGCCGGTGACGGTCTGTGCGCTGGCCGCGGACGCTCCGGCGAGTCCGACGGCCGCCGTGACGACGAGCGCGCGTCGCAGGAGTTTGGGTGTCTGTGATCGTTGCATCGGACGAAGGTACCCACCGGTCCGGATGCTCACGCACCCGATGGTCGCCGGAAAACACGTGACGAACCTGTGAGCGATTGTGATCCCGGGATGAAACCGGCGTCCCGGGTACCGCCATCCTCACGGGCACCGCCGTCTCACCGAGTCTCTGATGCGTCCCGGCCCGTTCCCATGTCACCGGCCCCGTGCGCGGGGGTGGCCGGTGGCCGGCCGGCAGCTCCGGCGGGCGGTCCACCGCGGCGGTCCGACGCCGCCAGATCGAGGGACCAACCTCTAGTCTCCCGCGGATGATCGATTCTTCGACACTCCGCCTCGCGGACGCATTCGGCTGCGGTGTGGCCGGCAACTTCGCCGGTCACCTGGAACAGGCGGGCGAGGCCGCGGACTTCGTCCGGGTGGCGCCGGTCACTCCGGAGGCCCCGCGTGCTGTGTTCCCCTGGTACATCCCGTCCACGAACGGCGGTACCCCGGAGTTCCTCCACGTGTTCCCGCTCGCGTCCGACCGCCTGATCCTTCCGGCCGGCGACGCAGTGAACCTCCAGATCGAACCGGAGGCGGGTGCGGTGGCGGAGCTCACCTACGACGACGCGGGTTTCGTGACGGCGATCGCGCCCCGGTACCTGGGCGCGTTCAACGACTGCTCCATCCGTCGTGAGGGTGCCGTGAAGATCAGCCACAAGAAGAACTGGGGCCCCTGCTCGAAGGGGCTCGCCGCGCGTCTCTTCGCCATCGACGGCATCGAGGTCCCCGGTCCGACGGAGCACCTCCGTCTGGCGTCGTTCCTCTGCCGCGACGGGGAGACCCACGAGTACGGCATCGACAGCCCGATCCGGGAGTACTCCTACTACGGCGAGCGCCTCATCGGCTGGATGATCGAGCGTCTGCGGAATCAGCGGGACTCGGCGGACACGCCGATCGAGAACGTGGGGGACTATCTCATCGCCTGCGCGCGCCCGCGATGGGTCGTGATCGGCCTGGGCGCGACGCGCTACACGGCGCTGGGGGAGTCCACCTACCTCGAGGTCGGCGACGACTCGGTCGTCGTGCTCTACGACGAGACCCGGCACGCCCCGTCCGACGTGGCCGCGGCAGTCCGGGAGGGACGCGAGGACCGTCTCGACCGGGCGTCGGTGCTCCGACAGCGCGTCGTGGCGGACGGAGGGCCGTCCCCGGTCCCGGGCTGACCAGGGCCGCTCATGACACCCGGCGGTCAGCCCTCGCGGTGATCCGCCCCCGGCGGGGCCGGATCGACCGGCGCCGCGTCGGTGTCCCCCTCCTGGCGGGCGGGGGGACCGGGGTCGAGCAGCTGCGTCTTCCAAGCCGCGTACTCACGGTCGTCGAGTGCTCCACTGGCGTGGAGCCGGGCCACCCGTTCGAGGTCATCGATGCTCCCCGCATGGGGCTTCTTCGCCCGGGGACGCCGGGTGAACCATCCCCGTACAACGGTGACGAGGTCGGCCGGCTCATCGTGCGGGAACTCCCGGACCATCTGGCGTCGGAGCACCTCCACGCCGGCGATGGCCAGGACGAACCAGAGGATGGCGGTGCGCGCTGCGCCGAACTGGGGCGTCGGCTCCCACCAGATCAGCAGGAGGTAGAGGAGGGCGAAGGTCCCGTACGTGAGCTCCGGACGCCTCATGTAGGGCGCGAGCGCGCGGCGAGCGCTCACGGCGCGCGGTCCCGGGCCGGCGAGCCAGATGCCGGCGAGGGCGACGACACCGGTGAGGATCGCCGTCCAGGCAGAGCCGCTGAGCGCGGTGGTGAGTATCGAGTAGACCGTGGCCGTCGCGGGACGGGCCGCCGGTGAGGACGCGAGCTTATCCACGAAGTACCGGCCCGAGATGGTCCGGACGATCAGGATCAGGAATCCGGCGATGACCAGTCCGACCCCGAGGGCGCGGACCTCGATCCGCCTCTGGCCGCGCGCGAGCCACACCGCGGCCACGGCCGCCGCGAGCGCGAATATCCAGATCCAGTCGGCGACGAATCGCAGGACGCGGGTGATCGTCTGGGCGGTCTCGAGTCGGCTCGACTCCAGGATGGTTATCTGGGTCGCGCCCGGTGGAATGCGCGCGTCCAGATCGGGGACCAGCGAGAAGCGGTTCCCGAGCCCGACGTCCAGTGGGCGGACGTCGAGGACGACCTTGCCGCCGCTCGTCCGCAGCAGCGTGAAGTCGTCGTTGAGGAGGGCGATGAACTGGCGGTGCGCCGCCATCGAGGCGGCGACGAAGGCGTCCTGCACCCGGGGCTCCTCGAGGAGCCGGCGTGCGGCCTGCTCGGCCGCATCGCGGACGCTTCCGGCGATGGGCCCGGCGAGGGGGCGGAGGTTCGCCGGGAGCCGTCCCCGCAGCGCCCCGGGAACGTCCACGTTCGCGTAGAGATCGTCGACCAGCCGGGCGGCCAGCCGGTCACGGACCGTGGCATCCGCGATGAGCTTCCGCGACGTCTCCCGGAAGTGCGAGGGATCGAGCGCCTCGCGCTTGGCGAAGTTGGCGTACACGCTGACCACGGTCAGCAGGACGGCGACGACGGCCAGGATCCGCGCGGCGATCAGGTGCGATCGGGAGGCGGTCGACGGGTCGACGGGCCCCGTTGCTGAAGCATCCGGCATGGGTTGTCTCCTGGCCGTGGCGTTGGTCGGCCCGGACCGGATGCCCGGGCATCTCGGACCGGCGGTATCGGCTCCAATCATGATCGTCCGGCAGGGGGAACACACCGTCGGGCCGTTACCGGTCGCATGCACACGGACGCGGGCGGCGACCGATCGGACGGTGTCCGGCGATCCGCCTGCCGGCCGGGACTCCCGCGGCCTCCTCACAAGTTCATCACGAAAGCCGAACGCCACCCGTACACACCCGTCGGGTGCCCCTCGTAACGTTCCCTCGCAGTATTCCGACCTGGAGGACCTCCCATGACACGTGCTCGCATCCGCGCGACGGCGGTCGCCGCCGCCTGGGGTCTCACCGTCGCCGCGGCCCCCGCGCTCTCCGCCCCTGCCCAGCCCAAGGTGCTGGCGGACATCTCCGTCAGTCAGACGGCAAGCCACGTGGTGGCGAGCGTGGGGCAGCCGATGTACTACGAGGTGACGGCGGTCAACAACGGTCCGCACGTGCCGAACACCGTCACCGCCCGCGACCGCATCCCGGTGTCCGCGGGCTTCATCAGCGTCGCCGGCTCGAGTGGCGCATCGTGCACCGGGCCGCGCGTCGGACGGTCCGGGACGATCACGTGCACGTGGTCGAAGCCGGCCGTGGGGGCACGGATGATGATGCGGGTCTTCGTCCAGCCGAATGTCACGACGACCTTGACGAACACCGCGCGGGTCGCCACGTCCGGCAACGACAAGGTCAGCGCCAACAACGTCTCGACGGCCACCATGGCGGCGATCCCGTACGCCGTCGCCCAAGGCGGACAGCGGTGCACCATCGTGGGGACGCCGGGCGACGACGTGATCAACGGGACGCCGGGCGACGACGTCATCTGCGGCCTCGGCGGCAACGACGTGATCCGCGGCCTGGAGGGCAACGACGTGATCGACGGGGGATCGGGCAACGACCTCCTGATCGGCGGTCCCCGGAACGACCGCATCTACGGCGGGACCCGGGTCAACCCCCCCCTTGGGGGGAGCGGCGCCGACCCCCCCATCCGCGGGCCCGGCAAGGAGTTCATCTGGGGCGGCCTCGGCACGGACGTCGCGAAGGTCAGCCCCGGCGACCGGCTCCTCTCGGTCGAGCGTCGCGTCCGGTGACCGGCCGGACGCCGGTGCCGGTCAGGCTCCGCGCAGTGCGCGTCTCCGTGCGGAGGCGCGCGTCCGCGGGCGGCGGCCGTGGGTCATGGCCAGGCCGGCACCGACACCGGCGACGGATGCGGCGATCGCGATGAACAGTCCGTAGTCGCGTGTCAGGAAGTCCGCGGGTGGCGGGGGACGCAGGAAGCGGTAGACGGTCATCAGCGTGCACAGCAGCGCGCACCCCGTCACCAGCCAGCCCATGAGGTTCAGCGTCGAACGGTCGAGCCGGCCCGGGGACACCTGTTCCATCAGCGACAGTCCGGCGGCGACGAGCCAGATGACGGCGACGACCAGGGTGCCCTTGCCCAGTGAGGTGGCGCTCCAGCCCGATGCGGGGTCCAGCTCGAGGGGGCCCGCCAGGTTGGGCAGATACCAGGGCAGGAAGACCGCCACGATCGCCGCGATCGCGAACACCACCGCGGAGAGCGCCGGAAGCTCGGAGACACCGATCGGTGCGGGACGGCGCGCGGTGTGCATGCCCATATCGTATCGCGTGGCCCATGGTAGGCTCGTCGCCAACGGAACCTGCAGGAGATCCTATGCCGACCTACATTCTGCTCTGCACGCTCAGCCCCCACGGTGCGGGGACCATCCGGGCGAACCCGCAGCGCCTGAAGGAGGTCAACGATGAGGTCGAGCAGATGGCGGAGGGCGTCAAGGTCACGCATCAGTGGGCGGTTCTCGGACCCTATGACTTCGTCAGCATCGTCGAGGCTCCCGACGAGCGCACCATCGCCCGCGTATCGCTCGACCTCGCCGCTCGCGGTACCGCGCACTTCCAGACGCTGACGGCGATCCCCGTCGATGACTTCCTCACACTGCTGAAATAGCCCCGTGCTTCCACGGAACGGAGACCGATGAACAGCATCACCCGCGAACAGAAGCTGTACGCCGCCGCCGGCGGCATGGCCCTCATCATCATCAGCCTGTTCCTGAAGTGGATGTCGGTGAGCGCCGGCGGATTCGAGGCCTCGTCGAAGGGGACCGACATGACGTCGTGGTGGCTGTTCGGCCTGATCCCGGCTGCGATCGCCCTCGTCATCTTCGTGATGGAGGCCCGTGGAATGGATCTCCCCGTACCGCAGATCGACCTCGGGGTCGCGATCCTCTTCGCCGTCATCGCCGCGGTCTGGGCGGTGTCGCACTTCCTCGACGTGTCCCACCGGGCGTTCGGCGCCTTCCTCGCATTGATCGGCGGCATCGTGGGTGCGGTGGCCGCCTTCAGTCTTCGTTCCGAAGCCTGACCCCACCTCTCCGGAGCGGGCCGTCCGAGTCGGGCGCGCCTGCTCCGGAGAGGTTCGCCTCCGATCTCGTCGGAATGATGTGATCGGGTCGACGGACGACACGCGCCTTGGCGCGTAGGCGTTCGACGCTGACCGATCCGGGGCGGTGACCTCACGCGTGCCCCGCCTGCCGGCTTCGTCGGCCCGTCCGGATGTGCAACGGGCCCCGTCGATCGCCGGGAGAGGAGTAGCATCCGGGGCCCCTCTCAAGGAGACGACGCCCATGGGATTCATGGACAAGGCGAAGGAGACGGCGAAGAAGGTCGCCGACCAGGCGCAGGAGGGTCTCAGCGGGGCCAAGGACAAGGGCCAGGAGATGATGCTGAAGCGCAAGATCACCGGTCACGCCGAGGAGATCGGCCGCCTCTACCTGCGCCAGAGGGCGGGCGAGACCGGACTGGAGGACGAGATCGAACGGCTCGTCGGAGAGGTCCGGAGCATCGAGGCGGAGATCGCCGTCCTCGACGAGTAGATGGTCGATCTCACGGTCTCCTGGCGACCGTGGGATCACTCGTCATGTGCGGATGGGGTGTGGCCCCCATCCGCACATGACGCCTACTTCGTGGCGGCCGGGGCCTTGAGCGCCACGAAGCGCGCGGTCAGCTGGTTCGTCACGCGATAGGTGGTGCGAAGGGTGACCCGGACGGTGTAGGTGCCCGGCGGCAGCGGCCGCTTGCCCAGGCGCATGTTCCAGTTCATCGTCTGCCAGCCGCGATGGAGCGCGCGGTTCCTTGCCAGCGTCCGGACGACCTTCCCCTTGGCGTTGACCGCCTGAACGGTCACGCGGGCGTTCCGCTGCAGCTTGAAGCGTGTGCGCAGGGTCTGCTTGGCCCCTTTGCCCGCGCGACGGACGGAGAGAGAGCCGAGGGTGTCGTCGATCACGAGACGGCGACTGTCCGTGGTCGGTGCGGACCCGTCGGCCGGCGCCAGCTGTGCGACCACGTCATAGATCCCCGGCGGCACCGCCTTTCCCGTCCCGACCGGGATCGTCATCCCGTTGGGGCCGAGCGATCCGCGATAGAGCAGCCGGATCGCCTTCTTCCCGGGCCGGCGCAGCACGATGTTCGCCGTGCCCTCCTTCACCGACCGCGCGACGATCGTCGTGGTGTCGGAGACGCGGTCGCCGTTGGGCGACACGAGCGGTGCGGGCTCGGTCAGCTGCACACCGGCGTAGGAGATGATGAGGCCGTTCGCGATGGCCCGCTCACCCGCGCCGACGCTGTTGACCAGCTTGCCGCGGATGACCATCCCGGACGATCCCCCGCTGTCCATGGCGATGGCTGTCCGGGCGCCGAGCGAGGCCATCAGGCTGGCCTGCTCGTTGGCGGTCATCCCGACGCGGCCTTCCTGAGGGCCCTCCGAGACCACGAGGAGGAGCTGGCCGCTGGCCGTCTGGCCGATCGCGGTCCGGGCCGAGCGCCCCTTGACCTGACTGGAGTCGAAGCCGTTGGCGTCGCCGTTCATGACGGCCTTTCCGTCCACGACCAGCACCGGGCCGCCGCCCATGGCGGAGTAGGCGGTGTCCGGGATGTTGGGCAGCGCGGCGTCGAACGTGATGCGGCGTCCCGGAGTGAGGGTCGCGACGCGCGCCGCCGGTCCCGTGCCGCTTCCGCTGATCACCGCGAAGCCCTTCGCGATGCCGATTCCGCCGCCGCTGCGAACCGTCTGGACGGTGCCCGTGATGGACCGGTTGGGGATGACGACGCCCGGTGCGTCCAGCTTGATGAGCGCCTCGGTCTTACTGCCCGTCGGGGTGACACCGCTGAAGTCCGACGTGTAGAGGATCGTGCGGTTGGAGGTGTCGCGGTCGGCGGGGCGGTTGG
>CALMEC010000234.1 GCA_937862675.1 uncultured Actinomycetes bacterium | reverse complement strand
CGAGCCGCTGATGCGCCTCCTGAGAGAGGAAGACCTCCTGCGCCGCATCCGGCAGGTCCTGTTCGCCGATCCAGCTGGCCAGCACCGGGCGTTCCGATTTTCGCACGGCCTCGATGACGGCGGCCACCGCGGACTTGTTGTCGCCACCGAGGATGTCGTCGTCGGCGTTGGTGAGATATCCGTCCCGGACCACCACGTCGATCGGACCGCGGTTGGGGACGGTGTCCAGATGGGCGCAGAGCGCGACGGGGCGCCCCGGTGCGGTCGCCGGGAACCGCGCGACGATGTTGCCGCAGCCGGCGGGGATCGCGGCACCCGCGTCGTCCTCGGTGACGGATGCGCCGAGATCGGCGAGGATGTCCCGGACCACCTGGGCGATCCGGCCCTCGTCACGGGACGGGGAGGGGATCGCACACAGCTCGGCCATGAGGGCCGCGGCCCTCGGGAGTTCGGAGAGATCGGTCATCTGATGGTGGGCGCGTGCCTAGACGACGCTCGTGGTGCGGGCACCGATGGCCGCTCCGACGAAGTCGCGGAAGAGCGGCGCGGGCTTTGACGGACGGCTCTTGAACTCCGGGTGGAACTGCGAGGCCATGAACCAGCGATGGGACGGCAGCTCGATCATCTCGACGAGGCGTGCGTTGGGCGAGTGGCCCGCGACGACCAGGCCCGCATCCTCGACGCGTCCCCGCAGCGACGGATTGACCTCGTACCGGTGGCGGTGGCGCTCATAGATGGTGTCGCGGTCGCCGTAGAGGGTGCGGCCGTGCGTCCCGGGGACCAGGGCGACCGGGTCGGCCCCCAGCCGCATCGTGCCTCCCAGCTCCTCGATCCCCTCCTGCTCCGGGAGAAGGTCGATGACCGGGAACGGGGTCTCGGGGTCGAACTCCCGGCTGTTGGCGCCGACCATGCCGGCCACGTTGCGCGCGTACTCGATGATCGCGATCTGCATGCCGAGGCAGACGCCGAGGAAGGGCACGTCTTCCCCGGGGGCGAACTGCCCCGCGCGGATCTTCCCCCCGGCGCCGGGGCGGCCGACCCCGCCGGGGACGAGGATGCCGTCCACCGCCTCCAGACGGGCGACGAGGTCGTCGGCGTCCGAGTCGATCCAGTCGATCTCGAGGTTGACGCTGTGGTGGATGGCCGCGTGGCGGAGTGCCTCGGAGACGGACAGGTAGGCGTCGTGAAGCTGCACGTACTTGCCCACGAGCCCGATGCGGACGGTCCCCTCGCAGGCGGCGATGTGATCCGCGAACTCCTGCCAGTCCGAGAGGTCCGGCGGACGCGTCTCGAGCGAGAGCAGTTTGCACACGACGGTGTCGAGGCCCTCGGCCTCCATCCGCAGGGGGACGACGTAGATGTCCGGCGCGTCCGTCGCCGAGATGACGTGGGCGGGCGGGATGCCGCCGTGGAGCGCGATCTTCTCCTTGACCCCCTCGGTCAGCTCGCGGTCGGAGCGCAGCACCAGGAGGTCCGGCTCGATCCCGATCCGGCGGAGCTCCTGGACCGAGTGCTGGGTCGTCTTCGTCTTCAGCTCGCCGACGAACCCGAGGAACGGGACGAGCGTGACGTGGACGAACACGACGTTGTCCCGTCCCATCTCGATGCGCAGCTGGCGGATGGACTCCAGGAACGGAAGCGACTCGATGTCGCCGACCGTGCCGCCGATCTCGACGATGACCACGTCGGCGTTGGACGCCGCACCGGCCTTGCGGATGCGATCCTTGATCGCGTTGGTGATGTGGGGGATCACCTGCACCGTCGCGCCGAGGTAGTCGCCGCGGCGCTCCTTCTTGATGACCGAGTCGTAGATCGCGCCCGTCGTGACGTTGGACGCGCGGGTCAGGTTCTCGTCGATGAACCGCTCGTAGTGACCGAGGTCGAGGTCCGTCTCGGCGCCGTCCTCGGTGACGAAGACCTCACCGTGCTGGAACGGGCTCATCGTGCCCGGGTCGACGTTCAGGTACGGGTCGCACTTCTGGAGCGACACCTTCACCCCGCGCGCCTTCAGCAGGGTCCCGAGGGACGCCGCGGAGATGCCCTTCCCCAGCCCGGAGACGACGCCTCCGGTCACGAACACGTACTTCACCGGAGTCTCGACCACGTGGCCCTCCCTCATCGCCCGACGACCCGCGACACGATAGCGGGCCGCCCGGCGGGCACGCATCCCCCCGCGGGGTGCCCCGACATCCTGTCACCCCGCACCGTGCGGACGACCGGTCAGCCCGTATGTCGATCGGCGCGTCGGGTCGACGCCAATTGGCGCATGGCGTCGACGTCAATTGGCGCATCACCCCCGCGGCG
>CALMEC010000233.1 GCA_937862675.1 uncultured Actinomycetes bacterium | reverse complement strand
ACCATGCGGAGAACCCCCGTAACGATCATCCGGTCGTCGGCGCGACCGCGGACCCCGAGGACGTGTGAGCGGCCCGGTCCATCCCGTTCCGCTGCCGGAGGCGGTCGCGCGCGTCGTCGCGGCCCCGGTCGGCCTTCTGGCGCTGGGACGACCCGGCTGCCCGGCGTGCGAGCTCCTCGAGGTGACACTCGGCATCGTCGCGGCGGTGCGGCCAGGACTGGTGGTCGCGTCGGCCGAGCTGGACACGCCGGAGGAATGGGCGCTGCGCGAGTCCCTGCTCTGGCCACGAGGCATCCGGGTCAGCCGCGCGAGCATGCCCACCCTCGTCCTCCTCCGCGACGGCCGGGCGCAGGAGCATCGTCACGCCGGCGGCCCCGCCGCACAGATCGACGAATGGCTGACGGACCACCTCGGTCCGGGCGGCATCACCCTGACGGGGGTGTCGGAGGTCGAACGGCGGGCGCTGTCGGACGTGGCGTCGCTCCGGGAACGGCACCTGGAGCTGCGGGCCCGGCGTTCGTCGATCCCGGAGGCCTGAGACCGCTCCGGACCGGCGCGTCGCGCGCCGGACCGTCCGGCACGCCGTGCTCGGGCGCGGATGTCAGGAGGTCGTGCGGCCGGTGGCGGCGGTGAGATCTCGGATCCATCGCGCATGATCGGCCGTCAGTGCCCCGTGCGCCATGCGCCAGCGCCAGTTGCCCTCCGTGGTCCCGGGTGTGTTCATGCGCGCGGACGCGTCCAGGCCGAGGATGTCCTGGGCGGGGCAGATCGCGATGTCGGCGGGGGCGTGGTGGGCCAGCTCGACCATCGTGCGATGCGGGGACGCATCCGCGTCGATGCCGCACCGGCGGGCGGACTCGCGGACATGCCACCGCACGTGTTCGTCACGGGTGTTCCACCACTCCTCCACCGTGGCGTTGTCGTGGGTGCCGGGATAGACCGCGCGGTCGGTCTCGTGCCAGAGCCGGCCGTCCTGCACGGGGTGATCGTCCATCTCGAACTGCAGGACCATCATCCCCGGCAGGCGGAAGTGGTGCCGGAGGGCGTCGACCTCGTCGGTGATGATCCCGAGGTCCTCGGCGAGGATCGGGATGTCGCGACCCAGCCGCCGTTGTACCGCCTCGAGGAGCTCGTACCCCGGGGTGGGGATCCACCGTCCGTCACGCGCGGTCGTCGCATCGGCCGGCACCGCCCAGTGTGACTCGAGTCCCCGGAAGTGGTCCAGACGGACCGCGTCGTGCAGTTCGAGTGCGCGATGGATGCGCTGTGTCCACCATGAGAAGCCGTCCCGCCGGAGACGGTCCCAGTCGTAGAGGGGGTTGCCCCACAGCTGCCCGTCGTCGCTGAAGTAGTCCGGAGGGACGCCGGCGACCGCGTCGGTGCGGAAGTACTCGGGGTGGACATGCCGGTCGACCCCGTCCGACGCCACGTACAGGGGCAGGTCGCCGAGGATCCGGACGCCGCGGGCTCGCGCGTACTCGCGGACCGCGCGCCACCGGCGGTCGAACCGCACCTGGTCGACGACGGCCGCCGCTCCCCGGACCCGCTCCCAGTCGTCGATCCAATCCGCGGTGCGGGCGCGGAACGCCGCGATCTCGTCGGCGTCGACCGGGTGATCGTCCGCCGGCAGGAGGCCGCTCCATGTGGCGAACGCGGACCCGCCCGCATAGGGGGATCCGAAGGCGTCCGGCGGGCCCAAGGGGAGGATCTGCCACCAGGTCTGGCCGGCTTCTGCCAGCCAGTCGATGAACCGCTCGGCCTCTTCGTCGAGGACGCCGTTTGGCAACGACGTGATGTGGAGCAGGACGCCCGC
>CALMEC010000232.1 GCA_937862675.1 uncultured Actinomycetes bacterium | reverse complement strand
GCCGGTCGTCGCCGCTGCCATGCCAGGAGACGGAGGACCAGGTCGGGGAACGTCTCGGCGACATCGTGCGGCCGCATACCCTCGTGGTCCGTGAGGGACTCGCCGCGGGCACCGCCGTACAGGGTCTCCAGTCGGGCCCGCGAGACGGGGAGAACCGGTGTGTCGAGCCATCCCAGGAGCTCGTCCACTGTGCGGCGACCGCCCGTGCCGGGGATGGCCAGGGGGGCGTCCACCGCGACGAGCGCCGGTTCCGGGCCGATGGCACCGGCGATCTCGTCGAGTGTCGCGACCTCCGGGATCGCGGTGACCGCCGCATCGCGGTCCAGCTCGATGACGACGCTGGGACGTGGCGTGTCGACCGCGTCGAGGACGGGCATGAGGTGGACACCGACGGCCCGCCGGCGGGCGGCGGGGACGTTCATCGCCTGGGGATTGTGTTTTGTCCGACCATCACGGGTACGATATGAGACGTGCTCACCGCAGTTCTTCTCACATTCGTCGCAGTCGCGGGTCCGTGGGTCATCCATCTGGCGCCACGGTCGCAACGGCTCATCGCCCTGGTGGGCTTCGTCGCGATCCTCCTGATGTGGCTCCTGTTCGAGAACTGGTTCGGCAAGTGGTACTTCTGGATCGGCCTTCTCGTGGGCATCGGATCGCTGTTCTTCCTGTCGGGAGGCGGCGACCACCGGGATCGACGGCCACGTCGGCGTACGAGCGAACTCACCGAGGAGATCTCCGACCTCTGATCGTCGCGTGCCGCATCCGGCACACGGCTACTTCGTGGCGGGGGTCAGGGATCGGGGGATCATGTCCCTGCGGCGGGGGGGGGCGGCCCTTAGCACGAGTCCCTTGCGGATGTCGGCCACCCCGGCGGCCTTGCGGCCCAGCGACAGATGCGCGATGCCGGTCGCGATGTGCCCCTCGGCATAGGCGGGGTCGACGGCGAGCGCCAGCTGGCCGGACGCGAACGCGTCCGCGAACCGGTCCGCGCGCAGCAGGGCGAAGGCGCGGAACGTCGGGGCGAGTGCGTCGGCCGGGTCGGCGGCCGACGCGGCCGCCAGGCCCTGCTCGGCCAGGTCGAGTCTGCCCCGTGCGATCAGCGCGAGACCACGCTGGAACCGGGCCTCGCTCATCTCGGGATCCGCTGCGATCGCATAGTTGAACGCGGCCTGGGCCCCCAGGGGATCACCCTTCGCCATCCGGATGAGACCCGTGGCGAACCAGCCGGGCGCGGATTTCTGATCGGCGGGTGAGAGCGCCGCGAGCCGGGTCTCAGCACCCGCGGTGTCGCCGGCGTCGACGCGCTCGCGGATCGCCGAGAGGGCCGTCGCGATGTTGCCCGGCGTCGCCGGGAGCACCTTGGTCCAGTCGGGCGACGCCGTCCAGTCCGGCGGCGGGCTGACGGTGAGCCGCTGACGGACGCCGGCGCGGTCGACGTCGATCGGGACCGCCGTGCCGGCGTTCAGCACGCGTCGCGCGCGCAGCCACGCCCCCGGTGAGTCCACGGAACGGCCGTTGACGGCCCGGATGACGTCGCCGGCCTGCAATCCGGATGCGGCGGTGGCGCCGTCCGGGGCCACCGCCCTCACGATCTGACCCCCGGGCGCCGAGGCGACGCCGGCGATCGTCAACGGCCACGCGGTCACCGTCAGCGCCTGGATGGTCCCCCGTGCACGTGTGAATCGGCCGGTGCCCGCCCGTCGCAGGACGTTCGACCGCCGGCTCCCGGAGACGGAGTACGCCTGCAGCGTGTACTTGCCGGCCGGGATCTGGATCCCGCTGAGCGTGGTGGCGTCGACGGCCAGCCAGACCCGTCCCCGTGCCTGCGAGGGCTTCGACTTGACGGTGTTGACGACGGCTCCGCGTGCGTTCACCAGCCGGACGACGACGCGTGCTGTCGCGTTCGACGAGACGCTGACGAGGGCCCGGGCGTGTCCCTGACGGCCGGTGATGGTGGCGGGGGCGCTGAACCGCGACACCGAGAGCGATGGCGCGCCCGCCGCGGTGGGCAGGAGCGCGACGGATCCGCCGAGGGCGGCGGTGATGAGGGCGAGACGGCGGATCGACATCGTGCCACGGTAACAACCCTCGCCTCATGCGTCGCGCGGTCCGGGTGGCGGGAGGGACGTGCGGATGACCGTGGCCCATACGCCGCCGCAGCAGCGGATCGGCGTCATCCCGGCTTGACGGGCGGACGTCTCCTCCGGTCGTGCGTCCGCCGCCGGGCATCGGAGGAATTCCGGGCGGAGGGCACTAGACTGGCGGCGATGGTAACCGCCCTCGAACCCCTTGAGCTCCTCGAACGTGCCCGGCACGCCGAGGTCGACGACGTCGAGGGTGTCCGGGCATTCGTCGCGTCCTGGACCGACGGTGCGGTGGGCGACGCCCAGATGGCGGCCCTCTGCATGGCCATCTGCATCAACGGGATAACCGCGGAGGCCACGCGGGCACTGTGCGACAGCATGGTCGCCTCGGGCGACCGCCTGCAGCTGGAGCGCTTCGCGCCGACCGGAGACAAGCACTCCACCGGAGGCGTCGGGGACGCCGTCACCCTGATCACGGTGCCGCTCGCCGCGGCACTCGGGGTGCGCATGGCGAAGATGAGCGGACGCGGTCTCGGCCACACCGGGGGCACGCTCGACAAGCTGTCCGCCATCCCGGGCATGCGCGTCGACCTCGAACTGGTCGACTTCGTCCGGCAGCTTCGCGACGTCGGCGTGGCGGTCATGGGCACCAGCACGCGCATGGTCCCCGCCGACAAACGGCTCTACCGCCTCCGGGGCCAGACCGGCACGGTGGAGAGCCCCGCTCTGATCGCGACATCGATCATGAGCAAGAAGATCGCCGGCGGCGCCGCCAACATCGCCCTCGACGTCAAGGTCGGGACCGGCGCGTTCTTCCCGGACGTCGCCGCGGCACGCGAGGCCGCCGAGATCATGGTCTCCCTGGGTGCGGCGTGGGGACGTGACGTCCGGTACGTCATCAGCGACATGGACCAGCCGCTGGGACGCATGGTCGGCAACGCGCTGGAGGTCCGGGGTGCGGCCGAAGTGCTTCGCGGCGGGGGTGCCGAGGACCTGGGTGACCTCTCGGTGCGCATGGCCGCGCTGCTGGCGGAGTCCGCCGGCGTCGTGCCGGCGGGGGAGGGGGAGGCCGCCGCCGCCCACGCCCTCGGGAACGGGGGCGCCCTTCGCATGGCGGAGCGGTGGGTCGAGGCGCAGGGCGGGGATCCACGGGTCTGGACCGACGACGACGTCCTTCCCCGGGCGCCGGCGGCGATCTCCGTGCCCGCGCCGGCCGGCGGGATGGTCCATGGGCTGGACGCACGGGAGATCGGCGAGGCCGCACGCTGGCTGGGGGCGGGACGGCTCCATCCCGCGCAGTTCATCGATCCCGCGGTCGGCGTCGAGATCCACGCCAAGATCGGCGACGGCGTGTCGGAGGGGGAGACCGTCGCCACGCTCCACGTGCGCGACGCGGCCCTCGCGGACCGGGCGATGCAGCTGGTGCGCGGTGCCTACCGCATCGTCGATGCGCCCGTCGATCCCCCGACGCTCATCCACGAGTCGTCGGCGGGGGACGGATGAGGCCGCCGGCGGTGCCGGCCGCCACGGACGGGGACCGTGCCGGAGCTTCCTGAGGTCGAGACGATCCGCCGGCAGCTGGAGCCCGCGCTGGTCGGTCCCACCGTCACCGCCGTGCGGATCGACGACCCGCTCGTCGTCGCACCGGCCGCGCCGCGCCGGGTCTCGGCCGCCCTGCGCGGACAGCGGGTCGAACGCCTGTCGCGCCGCGG
>CALMEC010000231.1 GCA_937862675.1 uncultured Actinomycetes bacterium | reverse complement strand
ACACACGTGAGACGGCCCAGCCGCGATGCTCACGGCATCCGACAAACCCCCCACCGTGACCGGCGTCGTGCTATCGACATTCGTTCCGTCACCGAGTTGCCCATAGTTGTTCACTCCCCAGCAGACCACCTCCCCGCCCGCACGCAACGCACACGTCTGCGTGTAGCCGGCCGCGACCTGTATGGCGTCTGAGAGTCCCGACACTGGGACCAACCTCGGCCGGTCGACAGTCGTCCCGTCGCCCAGAATCCCGAAGTAGTTAGATCCCCAACAGACGACCTGACCGCTCGCATGCACCGCACACGTATAGGACGATCCTGCCGAGATCTGAGTGGCATCGGTCAGTCCCGATACCGCCACTGGAGTCAGTCGGTCCGTCGTTGTTCCGTCACCGAGCTGCCCATAAGTATTCAGACCCCAGCAGGCGACCGCACCACTGGGACGCAGTGCACATGTGTGAGCGTTACCGGCTGAAATGTCCTCGACAAGTGAAGGCACCAGCGGCACCACAATCGGTGGCGTGTAAGGAGTCGGTACCACTGGCGGCGCAGGCACGGTGACCATTGCGGATGCGGAAGTCGCTGCCGGGGCACCCTTGTATGCAGCTGCGACTGCCCGGTAGTTGAACACACCCACATCTGCCATCGGCACCGACAGGCTCACCGAACCGTTCGGCGCCTCACGCCCTGACCCGATCGTCACCCAGGCACCGCCGCTCTGGCGCTGCAGACTCACCAGCCGCCCCGAACGTGCGGGTGTGAAATGAATCGCCGCCGTCGTCGTCGCCCCTTGCGGCACAACGCCCGGGATCGTCAGCGTCCCCAACTGACGCTGCGGAGTCACCCTCCTGGTCGGGGTCGCCACCGCCGAATGCGACTTCCCCGAAACACGCGCGGCCTTAGCCGAGATCCGATACGTCGTAACCACCGAGCGCACTTTCACACGTAAGGTGAACGCACCCCTCTTGTTCGTTCGACCCACAACGACCTTCACCCAATTCTTCCCGACCTTCCGCTGCAACTCCACTGGACGAGAGGCCTTCGGCGGCACCGAACCCGTGAACGACACCGACTCACCGGGGATCCCATTCACAGGTGATGCCTTTAACGACCCCGCCGCCGAGGCCGATACGGAGCCAACCGCAACACAGATGACGAGAGACCCGACGAATGCACTCACAAGACGCTCTACCACGAGACCTCCCGGTCATCGGACAACACATGCCATCAATACGCAGCACCCATCCATAGGAACAGGAACCTGAATAAACGTACGGACCCCGGACAGTGGAAAGAAGACCCGGCACCCCACGAGGTATCCGAGTAATCCTCCGTCCGATGGAGACGCGGATGTGGATCAGGAGCACACGTCGACGCAAGCAGACGACGCTCTTCTCATGGACTCAGTGGGAGGAACTGACGCCCGCCAGTAATGAGCCCCGGTACAGACGTCCAGAGCGTGCAGGTACCCGGGCCAGAACTCGTGATTAGTGCGACGGAGAGCGTCGCCCCTCCCTCACAACACTCGTATGGAACCACCGCACCGCAGACACAGCGAGCGGCACGCGGTTCAGATTCTCCGAAGTCGTGAGAGCTCTTCGAACGCGCTTCCCGACGGCCGGCCCGTCCGCACCGCTCTCATGGCGAGCAGTAGCCGAGCATCTCTGTGAGGGCGCGTCGCTCGCTGTCGTCGACCGCCAGGTGCCAGGCCGACTTCACGCCGATCCACCGGATCGCATAGTCGCACTGGTAGGCCTTCCTCGGACGCCATGCGGCGGGATCCCCGTCCCCCTTGCTCGCGTTCGCGGGCCCGTCCACGGCGAGCAGCTCCGGCAGCGCGTTCGCGAAGGCGCGACGGCGCTGATCCGTCCACTCGGACGCGCCCGAGACCCACGCCTCGGCGAGCGGCACCACGTGGTCGATCTGGATCGCCTGGGCCTGCGCCCGGTCCTTGAGGTCGTCGAAATGGAGATCACGGCCCGTGTACGGATCGATCCATCGTCCCGCCAGGACATCGTGATCGCACCGGCCCTGGACTCCGACCCGCACCGTGCCGGGCACGGCATCGCGGAACAGGACGTCGTCGCGCTGGTTGCAGCCGTTGCCGTCGGTGTCGACCCATGAGCGGCCGAAGGCGCTGCGGGAGTAGCCGGCCGCGGAGGGTGTGACACGTCGCGTGGCGGGCAGGGCCGCGAGCGCCCGCGTCGCGGCGGCACCCGCACCCGGTCGCGGCGGATCCGTGGTGGACGCGGAGGTGGGGGCGCTCGTCGCCGTCGGCGTGACGACGGTCGCCGGACCCGCATCCGAGCCGTCCCACGACCCACCGCAACCGACGACGCCGGCCGCCAGGCACACGCACACCGCCGTCCTGATCACGCCGGCGACCGTCACGCCGGATCGCCGACGGATCCGTTCCGGCAGAAGCGGGGATCACAGGCGCAGGTCACGATCCGATTGTAGGGGCGCTCGGATCGCGACCGCCGCGGCGCAAACGCTGATCGAGCTCGTCGACATCGTCGTGCTCACCCGGATGGTTCCTCTCCTCATCCGCTGAGCCGGCGAGAGGACGTTCACCGCGGCGGTGACAGCGAACGGGTGACCGACCGTCCTACTCCCGCGTCCTCCACGCCTGCTTCCACGAGAGGCGCCCCTGGGTCTGGAGCAGCGCGCGCCGGTAGAGCCGTTCCGCGACGACGATCACCACAAGCGCGGCGATCAGGAGGATCCCGAGCGAGATGACCGGCTCCCACCACTCCGCCTGGTCCCGCACCGCGCGCATCGGCATCAGGATCGCCGAGAACGGCGGCACGTACGACAGGATCGTCGTCCACGTGTCGTTCGCGATGAACGCAATGAAGAACATCCCGATCAGCAGGACGGTGAGCGGGGTGGACGCCGCCTGCATGTCCTCCGTACGGGTGGAGAGCGCACCGATCACCGCCCAGAGGCACGACAGGAGCAGGAAGCCCACCACGAAGAAGACGATGAACCAGACGATCCCGCCCGAGACGTCCCCCAGGAACGACCCGTAGTCCGTGAACCGGACGCCGATCAGCCCGATGACCACGTAGACCAGCGTCTGCCCCAGCGCCAGCACCGCGTTGCCCAGGATCTTGCCCGCGAGCAGCTGCCGGATCGGGATCTTGGTCGCGATGATCTCGACGATCCGTGACTGTTTCTCCTCGACCACGCTGCCCGCCAGCGTCATGCCGAACATGAGCGACGACAGGTAGAAGAGGAAGGCGAACACGAAGGCGAGCCCCATCCCCAGCTGACGTTCCTTCACGTCGCCGTGGAGGACGTCCGTGCTGACGGTCGTGCCGCGGGAGAGTTCCTGGACGGACGTGCCCGCGCGGGCGGCGTTCGCCCCGAGAACCTCCGTCCGGATCGCGTCCGTGGCCACCCGTTCCAGGTTGGACGGCACCTCCTCCTTCGCCACGAGCCTCCACCCGTCGGACGTCGGTGACAGCCAGGCGTCGGCATGGCCGTCCTCGACCGCACGGCGGGCGGCGGCGTCCGCGCGGAGCCGGCGGGCCTTCTGGCTCTGTACCGGGATCTTCAGACCGCGCAGGTCAACGGCTTCCCGCCTTACGAAATATCGGGCTCGGGCCAGTCGGCCATGGTCTCCGGCAGCATCCTCTACGGCGATCGCGCGAGGCTGGCGCTGACCCTGGATGAAGCGAACTTCTACCTGCGCATCGACGATCGCGGGGACGGGGAGGGCGCCACCCCCTTCGTCACCGAGGTGGCTGTCTGGTTCGACGCCGAGGGTTTCCCGCTGCTTGGCCTCAGTGAACGC
>CALMEC010000230.1 GCA_937862675.1 uncultured Actinomycetes bacterium | reverse complement strand
CGTGCTCACGACCCGCGCCCTCCCGCGACCCCAGGTTCGGCTCGTAGGCGCGCACGGCCTCGATGGTCAGCTCGACTCGTTCTGATTCCGGTGCGGCGGGCTCGGGGCGTGGCTCGTCCTGCATCGCGGCGAGCTGCGTCTCGACGCGGGTGAGGTCTTCCTCGGCGTCGGCGAGGGTCTGTGCGTGGCGGAAGGGCTGGCCGAGGCGTTGCTGGGTGTCGGCGACGGTCTGCTCGGCTTCTTCCAGGTCTTCGCGGGCCTGGTCGAGAAGGGAGGGGATGCCGCTGACCCGGTTCTCGATGCGCTGCACGAGCCCGAGCCCGGCGTCCAGGAACGACTCCTTCGGCAGTGTGAAACCCGAGCGGGGCACCTCGGGCAGGGAGACGGTCACGTCGAGGGTGGCGAGCCCGGAGCGGGCGTCGACGTGGATGTCGAAGCCGGAGATGCGGCCGATGATCCCGAAATCCTTGTGCCCGTACCGCGGCAGCCACTTCAGCCCGGAGTCGCCCATCCACGCGGCGAGGGCGTGCGCGGCTTCGGAGCGGGAGTCGTAGTCGCGCGTGCCGAGCGTGATGCGGAACCTGTCGCCGCTCGTGTCGATCATCCGCGGCAGCGCGGCCTCCAGCCCGCGAATGTCCGCGGCGGCGCGCTCGGCGCTCGACCGAGCGCGGTTGCCGGTGTGGACGAGCATGTCCTCGTTGCGCTCGTGCGCGCGCTGGAGGCGGCGCAGCCGGTTCACCTCGTTGAGGATGACGGAGTGCTCCAGCAGGATCGGGTTGCCGGAGGCGATGGCCTTTGCTTCTGCGGCGGACAGCGCCGAGGTGTCGATCTCCTCGATCTCGCGGGCGTTGATCTTCCCGCGCAGGAGCTGCGCGAACGACGCGGCCTTCCGCTCGACGGTCTGCCACATATAGGAGTCGAAGGAACGCTCGGTGACGTAGCGGACGATCGCCACTTCCTCGTTCTGGTTGCCCTGCCGCATGATGCGCCCGTCGCGCTGGGCGATGTCGGAGGGCCGCCACGGACAGTCCAGGTGATGGAGCGCGATGGCGCGGGCCTGGACGTTCGTGCCGACGCCCATCTTCTCCGTCGAGCCGATCAGCACCGCGACGTGGCCGGCGCGGGCCGCGGCGAACAGGCGTGCCTTCTCCACGTCGGTCTTCGCCTCGTGCATGTACCTGACCTGCTCGGCGGGGACGCCGCGCTGCACGAGCTGCTGCCGCAGCTCGTCGTAGGCGTTCCACCTGTCCTGGTTCGGGGTGCCGATATCGGAGAACACGAGCTGGAGCGCCCCGCGCACCGCGGAGGGCTGCCCGGTCACCGTGTCGAGGTATTCGTTGTCGCGGGTGCGCTCCCAGATGCGGTGGATCGCGTCGGCGGCGACATCGACCTTGCTCGGCCCGGAGGGGTCGCGGGGGATGACCATGCGGATGTCGAGCGCGGCTTTGCGCCCGTCGGTGGCGATCAGGAGCATGTTGTCCTCGTCGGGGCGCACCTGGCGGCTGGCGACCTTCTCGGCGCGCTCGGCGAGCGATGCGACGTACTGTTCCAGCTCGACGGTCGGCTGCACGGGCACGGTGGAGGGCGCGCGGCTGCCGTCGTCGCGCTGCACGAGCGCGGGCACGGGCAGGTCGAGGTCGTCGGCGGTCTTCACGTCGGCGAACACCGACCACATCCGCAGCAGCTCCTGCCCGTTCTGGAACCGGGCGAACCGGGTCTTCATACGGAATGTGCTGCCGGTCGGCGAGATCTCCATCTGCGTGACCAGCTCGCCGAACGTCGCCGCCCACGCATCGAATGCGCCGACACCCGCGGACTCCAGCACGTCTGGCCGCAGATATCGCTGCATCACATAGGTCTCGGTGATCGAGTTCGAGATGGGCGTCGCCGTCGCCGCAGTCACGACCCGCTCGCGCCCCGCTGAGCGGAGGTATTCGAGCTTCATGTGCAGGTCGCTCGCGCGATCCGAGCCCTCGATCGCGGCGTCCCTGATGTTCGACTCCGTGGCGAGGTTCTTGTACATGTGCATCTCGTCGACGATGACGTAATCAATGCCGGTGTCCTCGAAGCAGACGCCGCGGTCGCGGTCGGAGTCGAGGCGATCCTTGAGCTTGTTTTCCATCGCCAGGAGCTTCCGCTGGATGCGCTTGATGCTCATCCGCTGCTCGCCGGTCGCCTCGTCCAGCACTCGCCGCACGTCGTCTACCTGTCCGCGGATGTACTGCTGCTGCGTCTCGGCGCGCAGCGGGATCTTGGCGAACGCCCCCTGCGTGACGATGATCGCGTCCCACTCGTTCGCCGCCGCCCGCGCGACGAACAGCCGCCGCTTGTCGGCGGTGAGGTCGAGGCTCGACGCGGCGAGCACGCGGGCACGCGGGTAGACCTGCAGCCACTCCCGCCCGAACTGCTCGAGCATGTGGTTCGGCACCACGACGACGGGTTTGCTGATGAGCCCCATCCGGCGCATCTCCATCGCCCCCATAATCATCTCCGCCGTCTTGCCTGCGCCGACCTCGTGGAACAGGCCCGCCGCAGGCTCGGACACCATGCGGGCGACGGCGGCGCGCTGGTGCGTGCGCGGCTCGAAGGTTGCCGCGAGGCCCGGCAGCGAGAGGTACGCCCCGGCGTTCGTGTAGTCGCGGAGCACGATGGAGTTGAAGCGCCGGTTGTACTCGTCCACGAGTGCCTGCGCGCGGTCGGGGTCTTCCCACACCCACTCGCCGAACCTCTCCTGAAGCGCGTCGGCCTTCTCCTGGGCGGCGGCGGTTTCAACGGGGTTGAGCACGCGACGCACCTTGCCGTCGATGTCCTTCTCCTCGTCGTAGACAAGCATCGTCCGCTGCTCCATGACGGCCTGTGCGATGTCCGGCGCGGGGCGGCGGGGCGTGCCCCATTCCGAGGTGGAGGGCAGCCCCTGCCGACCGCCGCGAATCTCCCACATGCCTGGCAGCGGGTTCTCCACGCGAACGTCGGGCGCGCGCAGAGTGCTCCGCAGGAACTGCTCGTGCACGTCGGCGCTGATCCAGACCGCGCCGAGCTTCGCGTGGATGTCCTGGATGCCCAGCGGCGCGGGCAACACCTCGGCAAGCGCATCGACGTTGACCTGGAACTCCGGGTCGTCCTCGGCGCGGAGCCGTGCCGCTTCGAGCTTGACCCGCACGTCGCCCGATAGATACTCCGGCGCGTGGATGAGCTGGTTCGTGACCGGATCGGTGAACACGAGCGTTCCCAGCGCCTCGCGCGCCTCGCGGTCGTTCATGCCGAGTAGATCGGCGACGAGGGTGATGTCGATGCGGCCGGTGCGGTCGAGGCTGACCGCGATGGCGTCGGCCGGGCTGTCGACACCCTGCACCTCGGCGCGCGGCACCACCACACGGTGGCTCATGATCGCGGCAGGCGACGCGGACTGATCCTCGTCGTCGAACTGTTCCAGCGCGAGCACCAGGGGACCGAACGGGTCGGAGCGCAGAAGCCGGATCGGGGTCGGCACGATGCGCGCGAGGGTCTCCTCGCCGTCCTCGTTCGTGCGCCCGGTGGGGCGCAGCGTGTAGCGGTTCAGCGCCCCATAGGTGCCGACGTACTTCAGGTAGTCGCGCCGCAGCGTCGTGCGGATGAGCACGATGTCAGGCGTGTCGTCCACGCTCGCCGCTTCCGCGGTCAGCAGGCGGGATGCGCTGTCGCGCAGCCGCAGCAGCGCGCGCAGCTCGCGCGCGGCGGATCTCGGGACGGCGAGGGGCTCCAGGCTGCCCGAGACGACCGTGTGGAAGTCGCCGCTTTCGCTCGCCACGATGCTGCCGTCCCACAGCTCCGGCGCCGACGGGGTGAACGCTGCCCGGCGTGCATGCTGCTCGGCGGTGCGCTCGGTCATCGTCAGCCCGGCCCGGCGCGCGGAGAACACAATCTGGTCGACGGCGACCGCGAGTTCCGCCTCCAAGTCCGCCAGATCGGTCGTGATAGTGAGCGTGGCCGCGTCGTACATCCCGTGGCCGACGCCGACCTCCCCGAGCATCTGCTCCGGGTGCTCATCGAAGTAGCGGTTGATCCGCATCGGCACGCCGTCGATGGGCACCTGCGAGACCGTCTCCCAGGCGTCGTCGCGCATCTGCTCGCCCTCCGGTCGCCGCCGGAACACGAGCACGTCGGTCACGACCTCCGTGCCCGCGGCGCGGCGATGCGCCCCGGTGGGCAGGCGGATCGCGCCCACGAGGTCGGCCAGCTCGTTCATCTCCCGCCGCGCGCCGGGGTTCTGCGCGTCCATCGTGAAATGCGAGGTCAGCACCGCGACGAGTCCGCCGGGCCGGGTCAGGCGCAGCGACTTGATGATGAAGTGGTTGTGCATCGACTGCCGGGTCGCGTTGTGCAGCGGGTCGTGCAGGGTGACGCTGCTGAACGGCACGTTGCCGATGGCGGCGTCGAAGTGTCCTTCAGGCAGTCGGGTGTCGGCGAAGGACTCGGCGCGGAGGGTCGCGTGCGGGTACAGCTCGGCGCAGATCGCCGCCGTCAGCGGATCGAGTTCCACTCCGGTCATCTGTGCCGACTCCGGCGCCAGGCCGATGAACGTGCCCGCCCCGGAGCCGGGCTCCAGGACCGCGCCTCCGCTGAACCCCAGCCCGTCCAGCAGTCGCCACACCTGCCGGGCGATCATCGGGTCGGTGTAGTGCGCGTTGATGGTCGTCCGCTCCGCGGCCTCCCACTCGTCGTCGCTCAGCAGCTCGCGCAGTTCGGCGCGCTCGGCATCCCACTCGGGCTTCAGGTCATCGAAGACCTCGGGGATCGCGCCCCAGCTCGACCAGCGGGCGAGCACGCGCTGGCCCTCCGGGGAGGCGGGGCGACCCGTCGAGTTCAGATCGTGGACGAGCTGGATCGCCTCCACGTTCGCCCGATAGCGTGCTTTCGCGCCTGACGGCCCGAGGTCGTCCTGCGAGGCGGGGACGAAGCGAGGCGCTACCGCAGCTCGCGGAAGAAGCGGATCGTCGCCGCCTCGGCGAGCGTCGCCTGATTCGCCCGCATGTACTCTCGCGGGGGCTCCGTCGCCACGAGCTCCAGCAGGAACTCGACGCTGAGCGCCCAGTTCTTCGCCAGTTCCTCTAGTTCCACGGAGGAGGGCATCGAATCCGGGTAGTCCTGCATCCGCTCCGCCCAGAGGATCAGGTTCTCGTCGGACGGACGGGTCTGCTCCCACTCCTCCCGTGCTTGATCCAGCGGCAGGCTCGGGTCGGTGATCCACGCCAGTTGCGACATCACGACCTCCTCCGCCTGCTTCCGGGCCACCGTCAGCCGGGCGACCTTCTGCAAGAAAGTCTCCCCCCGACGGTCGCTCCCCGCCAGCATTGACGCGAGGTTCGTCACCTGCGCCTGCATCTCCAGGCCCAGCGCCTCGAAGAACGCCGCCGGATCGCTCATCTCCGCCACCCGGCTCGGGGCCGTCGCCTGCCAATGCGACAGCGCCATCTGCCCGTACTTGTTCATCGCCTGCCCCAGCCTCCCGAGCCGCGGTGAGCGCGGCGTCGGCCGCGGGCTCGTCGAGCCCCCACAGATCGAACTCCAGTTGCCCCGGCCAGGGCTTCCGGGATCGCTGCCGCGCCATTCGCAGTCACCGCCCGGCCCTACTGCTCCGCCG